>RFHT01000264.1 GCA_003696835.1 Bacteroidota bacterium | reverse complement strand
TTTATCAGGCTTGGGCCAGGGCCGCTATCCGAAATGGTGGCTGTACCCATGCGGCAAAATACGCAAAAACGCCTAATCTTCCTCCCCAAGGTTTAAAACAAAGCCGGAAGGGGAGAGCTATTTTGTCTATCTGATAAAATTTATATTTCATGGAATGATTTTTGTTTACCGAATTGTATATAGATATAACTATTTGTTAACTTAAAAAAAGCGAAGCGGTTTGTCATTGGCAGGTATTACACACATTTCCCTTTGTCAGTTTTTTGCAGCCATTTCCCCTTATGAGACTAAGGGGCACGACCATTTCGCAAGACGTTGAAGCATACAATTGTTGGCATGCAACCAATCATATCAGAAATCAGGCAGTTAATTGCGACCAAACAGCATGAAACAGCAGTAAAAACCTTGCTGGCGTACTTGAAACAGGGTGACCACAAAGTATATATGCGGGCAAAAAAACTGCTGGAAGTGCCTGTAAAAGCCGGTGAGGCAGGCGTTCCTGTCACCCCGGGCAGCGATTTGCTGGATCAATTTCTGGATGAACTATTGAAAAAACATAGCCCGCTTCTAAACTTTTTAAATGAGTGGAAACAAGGGCTGGCGGCCTGGGAGATTCAGAGCTGGGAAAAGGCCGCTACCCATTTTCAAAAAGCCCTGAAGCTCCACCGCAAATCCTATACACTCAAGGCATCGGAACTGGAAGAATACCTCCGTTTGAGCCGGCAGGGCAAGCAGATGCAGCAATTTCTCAACACGGGCTACAAACTTCAGTATGCGGGGAAGTGGAAAGCCGCCAGAGAGGCATTTGAGTCTGCCCTGAAGCTTTACCAAGAATCCTTCACCCTATCCAGGGATAAAATTACCCAGGCCATTACCTATTGCGACATGGGGTTGAAGTTTGAGCATCAGTTGGGCAAGGCCCGGCACCGCCTCACACACGAAAACTGGGAGGAAGCCCTGGCGGCCTACCAGGAGGCAAGGCGACTGTATTGCAAAGGCTTTCAACCGGATTTGGCCACCATTGACTACGAAATCCAGCTTTGCAGGGAAGCCATAGCATCTTCAAACAGCTTGCGTTTGGCCGGTTTGCTGGGAAAGATTCAACGAAACCCGGTCCTTATTATGCTGGCCATAGGCGCCTGCCTGCTGTGTGCAATATGGGCCGTGCTGATGCTGGATGTGCTGCAGCCCGCTGCCAAAGCGCAACCGCCAGCGATGGCTGAGCAAGCTCCACGACTGGCGCTGTTGCCCTTTTGCGACCAGGAGGATCCAGCCAGCCTGAACGTCAGCCTGCCTGTTTCCATAGAGGTAAGCAGGGCGCTTCGTGCCCGTCAGGGCAAACAATTTACCCTGATTTCCGACAAGGAGTTGCAGGCAGCTTTGCAGGAACTCGGTATGGAAAGGGGGGCGGGCTGCGATCCGGCCCAATTTACCCGCATCGGGCAGGCACTGCAAGCCCGCTACATGCTGGTGGGCGAGGTACATCTACAGCCCGATGAGGGCATTACGCTTATTTACCACCTCTTTGAAGGCGATTCCATCAGGCCTGAGCCCCTGCTGGAACTATATTCCACCGACCTGCAAGAGTTGAGAAGCCAGCTAAAAGAACAGCTCGGTAGCCTCATACCCTGATTTTCCCTTCCGCCATTCAGCAGTATCAAACTTAGCAACTTTTCGTATATTGCTGTACAAAATTAGTCTGTATGGCAAGTATCCAACATCATTTGCTCAAATTTACCTTGTCAAACATGAGCAAACCCTGGAAGGAAAAACACGAGAGTGTGGAGGCGTTGCGAAAAATGCTGGATTTAAGTGCAAAGATGCTCTACATGCCTTCCGGAATTGAACAAGAGAAATTACAAATTTCCCATATACCTGCTTTATGGCTGCGGCCCGAACTGGCTGCGGCCGAAAAAGTCATCTTGTATCTGCATGGGGGAGGTTATTCGGTAGGCTCCATCAAGACCCATCGCGCAGCTGCATCCCGCCTGGCCCAGGTTTCCGAAAGCCACAGCCTGATCATAGATTACCGTCTGGCTCCGGAATTTCCTTTTCCGGCGGCGCTGGAAGATGCGGTGCTGGCCTACCGCTACCTGCTGGAGCAGGGTTATATGTCCCACCAGATCATACTAGCCGGCGATTCGGCCGGAGGTGGTCTCTGCCTGGCTTTGCAGCTTTCCCTGCGGGAAATGAAGCTTCCCCTACCCGCTGCCAGCGTATGCTTTTCCCCCTGGGCCGACCTGACCCAGCTGAGCGAAACGGCCCACCGCCTGGGCAAAAACGACCCCATCGTGCCCCTGGAGGAACTGCCCGACTGGGCCTTGCTGTACGCAGGCGAAACGTCAACCGCTCATCCCATGATCTCTCCCCTGCTGGGCGACCTTTCTGCGCTGCCGCCTGTGCTCATTCAGGCCAGCGATGCCGAAGTGCTCACCCACCAGGCCATACGCCTGGCCGAGGCCCTGACCAAAGCAGAAGTAGAGGTAGAGCTGGACCTATGGCCCGACATGCTGCACGTATGGCAGGTCATGTGGCAGTTTGTACCTGAGGGAGAATCAGCACTCAAAAAAGCAGCCCTGTTTATGCAAAATCAGTGGATGCGGGCCGGTATAGCAGCCATACAAAATGGCTCCGCCGAAGAACTGGCCGCCTGAAACCGCAGAGGCAAGGTGGGAGGGTTTAGCCACTCATTTCCCTGCAAGTTTCTTATTTGGGAAATGAATGGTTTCAATATGGAGACTAATACCGGTAAAAGGAAAACATTGATGGATTATGATTTATATCCCGATAAATTGGGACAGATCACCTCCTCAAACCTTGCCCCAATTGGCCTTCCTGCTCTTCGTGATTAAACAAAACGAAGCAATCCCTGCCACCTTGCATCTCCTTAAAGGAGTCTCCGCTGGGCAACGACCTCCTACCTACTTTCCCATCTTCATTTGTCGCAGGTCGTGGTAAATATTTCTATAAAGGCCCTTGTTGCTCACCCGCGACTGGTCGATGTCCGACATCACCGCTATGCGCTGGTCGTACTGCAGGTTATATACCAGGGAGTAGAAAATGCTGGCCTCGTGGGGTTTCACCATTTCATAAATACCGTAAGGCCAGAGCGGAGGAGCCACCAGCAGGGCCAACCACTTGAGGCGCTGGTTTACCTCTATGGGTGAGCGCAGGGAGATGGCTCCCAACTGGGCAAAGTAGGGAGTTTCATATTTTTCGACCAGGGGCAGCAATTCCTCATAGTTGCTGCACACCATATCAATTTCACCATGAAGCAGTTTCTCCTGGTGCCAGTTGGCCAGGGTGGCAATGTCATTGAAATGCTCTACCCTGGAATCGGGCGAAATGAATTTGCTGTCGAGCAACACAATGTCCAGCCCCAGCTTTTGTCCCGTACTCAGTATGTAGCTATCCAGCAGGGCCTGCTGCCGCTCCGTGGCCAGGTACTGCACGCCCATCTGCCGCGGGCGCTCATCTATGCGGCTGAAGCGGGGATTAAATACCACTACCTTATGGATTCCCAGCTGCTTACCTTGCTTTTTCTTCTTCTTCTTCTTTTGCGGTGCCACTGTCGGCTTCTCTTGTGCCCCCAGGGGCTGTGCATGTGCAAAAAAGGCTTCAAACTCCGGCTCAGCGGCCAGCTGCCCGAAGCATGCAGCCAGGCCCTGGGTTTCGGGAAAATCGGGGAATACGGCGGGAAAATCTGCCAGCAGGTCCCTCAGGGCCTGCCGATAATAAGCATCTGAGGGGTGCTGCCGATACTGAGTCCACAGGTGGGTAAAGGCCATCAAAACGGCTTCTTCCGCACTCATGTCATCGATGAATGTCTCCAGTTGGCGGGCGTCTATGCTGTCTTCTGGATAATCCAGCAAGCGGTTGAGCGCCTGCCCGGCCAGCTTGTATTTGGCAATTCCGTACAGGGTTTTGCACAACTGCTTGTCGAAGTAAGGGGAAGGCCCCAGTTGTTCGCGCAGAAAAAACAAATGGTAAAGGGCATCGTGGTAGGCAGCCTGCTCCAGGAACAGCTGCGCCAGTTCGGCCTGTGATTTGCGAAGCAGGCGTACAAACTCATTTTGGGAAACCACAAACAGCTCTCCCTCCGCTTCAGGCGGCAAATTTCTGCTTAGCAATCTTTTGCGCTGTACCGGGTCGGGGTGGGTAGTGAGGTAGCTCGGTATGTCGGTGTGGGCATGCCCGGGGGAGGCAGCCCGGTAGGTACTGTTTGTTTGCAGCCGGTCCAGGGCCGAAATATTCAGCTGCTCCAGATAGGGGTTGTACAGCATGTTCCAGTCGAGCTGCTCCGCCTGCAGGGGTTGTCGGGCATGCTGGAGCATGTCATATACCGGCAATATTTCAGCCAGCTGATAGGGGCTGCTGCTCAGCAGTTGCAGGCCGGCCAGGTCGGCCTGCAGCTCACTATCCTGGCTGTAATTGCTCTGAAGCATCTCTTTGGCACCACTAAGCCCGGGCTGGCTGTGCTTCCAAAGGCGCTGCGTCTGGTGGTCGTTGAGGTAGCGGTTTAATACGTGCTGATGGGTGTAGTGGGCAATTTCGTGTGCCAGAATATAGGCCAGCTGGGCTTCATTTTCGAGCCGGGCCATCAGGCCCAGGTTGATGAAGATCGTTCCCCGGTGGGTGGTAAAGGCATTGGGCAGGGGGGATTTCATCACGTAAAACCGAATCGAATTTCTCAGTTCAGGCTGATCCTGTAGCAATACATCAGCCACCCGGTTGATGTAGTTGCTCAGGGAGTCGTTAAACAATACTTTGCCGCTCAGCAGCAGTTCATCAGTAGAGAAACTGCTGTGCAGGTAAAACCGCTGTTTGGCTTTGCGGATATGGGCTTTTTCTTTTTTGGGAATACCGGCTTTGTGGTGCAGGTACTTGTAGGTGGAAGAAGTGAGAAATTCAGCGGGAATCTGACCGCTGGACCGCAAAGGAATGTGCTCATAGGGTTGCTGCCCCATCAGATATGTGCTCCCGCTGCAAGCAAACACCCACAAGCATGCAAGTAGTAGCCGCATTTTTCCCGATTAGTTTAATGAAGTCTAATTCAGCTAATATTCGAATAAATGCGCATATTTGCAAATCCTTATGAGCAAGCGTGTACCTTTTTCTAAAAACTGTGCTTCCCCTGTGGCTGCCTTTTTCGTATCAGATAAACATGCCGGGATAGATGTGACATCTCCGGCCTTTCATCGTCATAAATGATAAGATGCTGGCAAAATTCCCGATTATTGCCTATCTTCCATCAAACCCAAAACACAGATCATCATGAATACCCTATTCCGAAAAACAGGAAAGCGCCTGTTGCCCTTCATCTTGAGTCTATCCATCATTTTTTTGTTTAATGATTGTGTATATAATCCCGTAACTGGTAAGAAGGAGCTCAGCCTGATGTCGGATCAACAGGAAATTGCCCTGGGCAAGCAGTCTGATCCCGCCATTATTGCCAGTTTTGGCTTGTATGAAGATGAGGCCATGCAGGCCTTTATCAACCAGAAGGGAGAAGAGATGGCCAAGATTTCGCACCGGCCGGAGCTCGACTACCAGTTTCGCATACTGGATTCTCCCGTGATCAATGCCTTTGCCGTACCGGGAGGTTATGTGTATTTTACCCGGGGGATTATGGCCCATTTCAACAATGAAGCAGAATTTGCCGGGGTACTAGGACACGAAATCGGACACATAGCGGCCCGCCACTCTGCCAAGCAGTACACCCAGCAAACCCTGGCCCAAATTGGCCTGATTGCAGGCATTGTGCTGTCGGAGGACTTCCGCCAGTACGCTGGTGCGGCCAGCCAGGCCATGCAGCTGATGTTTCTCAAGTTTAGCCGCGACCACGAGAGCCAATCCGATAGACTGGGGGTGGAATACTCCTCCAAAATCGGTTATGATGCCCGCCAAATGGCCGAGTTTTTCAACACCCTGCACCAGATGCGGCAAGGAAGCGAGGCCGGTGCCCTGCCCAATTTTTTGTCCACCCATCCCGATCCGCTGGACCGCTACCAGAAAGTAAACAGCATGGCCATCAAGTACCAGAATGAGCATCCGGGAGAATACGCCGTCAACCGCGACACTTATCTCAAGATGGTGGATGGCATCATTTACGGGGAAGACCCCCGCCAGGGCTATGTGGAAAACGGCCAGTTTTATCACCCGGAGCTGAAGTTCCAGTTTCCCGTACCCCGCAACTGGAAAACCATGAACTCCCCCCAGCAAGTACAGATAGCCGAGCCCAACGGCAAGGCGGCAGTGGTGTTGATGCTGGCTAAAGAAAAGAGCCTGGAAGAAGCCGCCCGCAATTTTGTTTCTAATAATAAGCTCACCCTTGTCAACTCAAATAAAACGCAGATAAATGGCATGCCTGCCATGGTGTTGCTTTCCGACCAGTATCCCGAGCAGCAACAGGCCGGTGGCCAATCCTACCAGCAAAACAGCATGACCAACCCCGGTCAGGGGAAACCCTCTGGCAGCGGGAGCGACAGTGGCTCCGGTTCTGATGCCAATTCGGGCAACACAGGGCCAGGCAAAACCGGAGGTACGGTACAGCAAGGCGGAACGGGCAACCAGGCAGGCCCTTCGGGCCAGCAAGCTCCCAGCCAGGGTGGCGCCACCCCCGAATTGCGCATAGGCTCGTATTTCATTCAGTACAACGGAAGCATTTACGGCTTTCACGGTCTGGCCAAGTATGCCGATTTTCAGCAGTTTGAGCGGGACCTCGCCTACCCGCCCAGAAACTTTAAGGTACTCAACGACCCGGCCAAAATCAACGTATCCCCTACGCGCATACGCATCAAAAGCGTGCAGCGGTCCGGCACCATCACCGATGCGCTCAGGGCTTACCGCATGTCCGACAGCCAGATCAAAGAGCTGCTGCTGCTGAATGGCATGAAGGCCGATGACCGGGTAGAACAAGGTACCCTCATCAAAGTATTTGAAAAATAAGCCCACTTCATGCTGCTTTTACACGGGAAAATTGTTATTTGACTTCCCATTTTAACACCTGCATGCAATGGGGCATTCAAGCTATTCCGTTTTTCCCGTTTTCTTTTTGTTACTGTTGTGGGGCAGTAGCCTGGTACAGGCCCAGAGCCGGCTGGATAGCACCCGCGTAAGCCTGCACCTACAGCAGGCCAGCCTGGAGGAAATTTTTGAACGCCTGGAAGCGCAAAGTGGCTTGCGTTTTTACTATCAATCCGAAGAGCTTCCGCAGGGCCCATTCCATGTAGAAGCAGAAAATCAGCCCCTTTCCGAATGCCTGCATCGCCTGTTGCTGCCTGCAGGGCTGGACGTGGTGCTATACAGAGATTATGCCCTGCTCATTGCTCCTCATACCCAACTTGCCCAGGTAAATGTGGCCCAGTATTACCGGGCGTATGAAACCCTGGAATCGGAAAAAGCAGGCAACCAACTGGGTGATCAGCTTCCCGCCATAGGCGATATACGGCAGCTCAGCCCTTCGGGCGTGGCCAGGCTGAGTGGGCGTGTACTGGATGAAGATACGGGTGAGCCCATTGCGGGTGCCAGGCTGGTGGTGGATGAAAGCCAGGGAACCCTTACCGACGCCCAGGGGCGTTATGAACTGCCATTGGGTGCAGGCGAGCATCTGTTACAACTCCGCTTTCTGGGCTATGAAGATTTTGAACGCCGCTTTCGCATTTACAGCGATGGCACTTTTGACATTGCCCTGGGCCGAAAAATTCTGACACTGGATGAGGTGGTGGTAGAAGCCGAGGCGGCAGATGCCAATGTTTCGGATGTACAGTTGGGCCTTACCCGTATCGACGTGGCCAATATGCAAAAGCTCCCTGCTTTTATGGGGGAAGTGGATCTCATGCAAACCCTCTTGCTGCAGGCCGGGGTGAGCACGGTGGGGGAAGGGGCCGGCGGTTTTCACGTGCGCGGCGGCAATGCCGACCAAAACCTCATCCTGCTGGATGAGGCCTTCATTTTCAACGCCACCCATGCGCTGGGCTTTTTCAGCACCTTCAATGCCGACCTGCTGGAGCGGGCCACCCTTTACAAGGGCAACCTCCCGGCCACCTTCGGTGGCCGGCTGGCTTCAGTACTGGATGTGGGGCTGCGCGATGGCAACAGCCAGCGCTACAACTTCCAGGGCGGCATTGGGCCCGTTTCCAGCAGGCTGAGTGTGGAAGGTCCGGTGATAAAGGGCAAAAGCTCTTTTCTGGCCGGGCTGCGGGCCAGCTATTCCGACTGGGTGTTACAGCTCACCAACAACCCGGAACTAAAAGCAAGCAAGGCTTTTTTTTATGACCTCAATGCCCGCTATACCCACCGCTTCAGCCCCAAGGACCAACTGAGCGTTTCGGTTTACAGCACGCAGGACAAGTTTCGCTATGCCTCCAATTTCGGCTTTGAATATGCCACCCAGATTGCCCAGCTAAGCCATCAGCATTTATTTTCCGATAAAGTTTCGGGCAAAATCGCCGCGGTTTACAGCGGATATCAGAGCCGGCAGCGCGAGTTAGAACCTTTCAATGCCTCTGTTTTTGACAATGCCATACAGTACGGCAAGCTCAAACTGCTGCTCAGTTGGGAACCCGAAAACGGACGCTCGTTTCAGTTTGGGGTCTCATCCATTCTCTACCACCTGGACCCCGGCAAGCTGCAACCCGAAGGGACCCTTTCCCTGATCAAGGCCAAAAGCCTGGAGCAGGAACAGGGGCTGGAGTCTGCAGCTTTTGCGCAATCTGACTGGGCCATTTCTCCTCAACTTTCGGTTTCGGCAGGACTGCGCTGGGTGCTGTACCAGTATCTTGGGCCCAAAACGGTGCTAAATTACCGGCAGGCAGAGGCGCCCGATCTCAGCCAGATCACTGACACCCTGCATTATGCTGCCGGCAGCAGCATTGCCCAGTACAGCAGCCTGGAACCGCGCCTGGCCATTCGCTGGCAAACAGGTTCAAACGCCTCCCTCAAAGCCGGATATAGCCGCACGGCCCAGTTTCTCAATCAGATTTCTAATACCACTACCCCCACCCCCACCCAGGTCTGGCAGCTTAGCACGCCCTATATTGCCCCGCAGCGATCTCACAATTTCTCTCTGGGCTTTTTCCGAAATTTTAGCCAAAACCACTGGCAAACTTCCCTGGAGGCTTACTACCGGCTGGTGGACTCCTGGTTTGATTACAAGGATTTCGCCGACATCATTGCCAATCCCCACATCGAAACCGAGCTGGCTGCGGGAAAGGGGCGGGCCTATGGGGCTGAGTTCACCATCAGCAAAAAGCAGGGCCGCTTGAGCGGATGGGTCAGCTACACCCTATCCCGTACGGAAAAACAAGTAGCAGGCATCAACGAGGGCCAGTGGTACCCGGCAAACTACGACCGCCCCCACGACCTTTCACTGGTGGGTACCATTGCTTTTACCCAACGCCACAGCCTCACCTTCAACTTCAACTATCGCACGGGCCGCCCCCTAACGGTGCCCGTAGGCAGTTATTTCGTGGCTAATGGCCTGAATGTGCCAGACTACAGCCTGCGCAACCAGTTTCGTCTGCCCGACTACCACCGCCTGGACGTGGCCTTTACCGGGGGTAGGGGTTACAAGAAAAATCGGAAGTTTGACACCAGCTGGACCCTCTCGGTATATAATGTATATGGACGGCGCAATGCCTATGCGATCTTTTTTGTGCACCAGGCCCTGCAAAGGCCACAGGCCCAAAAGCTTTCCATACTGGGAAACGCCTTTCCCGCCCTCAGCTTTAACTTCAAACTGCTTTGATGATGCATTTACAAACAAACTGTTTCTGCCTCCTGGGGGTGTTGTTTTTGTTGGCAACGGCCTGCATAGACCCTGTTGAGGTGGATGTTCCCGGGAGTAATGTGCGCAAGCCTGTCATACAGGGCAGCATAAAACTGGGGGCCCCTTCTCTCATTGAGGTATCCCTGCACCGCTCGGCTGATTTTATCAGCTACTATAACGCAGCTCCCATAGAAGGGGCTGCTGTGCACATTGAGGACCAGGGAGGCAGTCGCCTACAAATTCCTCAGGAAAAACCCGGCTTTTACCGCCTCAACTGGACCAACGACGGGCAGTTTGACATAGTGCGGGGGGGCGCATACCGCCTGCTGGTGCAATTGGCGGACGGGAAGGTGTACGAGTCGGAATATGAGCAAATACGGGCAGTGCCCAGGGCTGACAGCATAGAGGTGCGCACGGAAGTGCGGCAGGAGCTGAATGAAACGGAAAATATCATCGACGTAGCCTACATTCAGTTTTTGATTGACACCCCGCTGCAACATCCCGACGAAACGGAAAGGGCCTACCTCAAATGGGAGTTTGAAGGGGCATTTAAGTTGATCGAGCTTCTCAGCCCGGCTCCGCTGCCGCCCCCGCAAAAGACCTGCTACATCAGCGAAAAAATACGACTGGAGGTGGTCTCCATTTTTAATGGACATGAAGCCACAAGCCCCCGCCTGCAGCAGTTTCAAATTCTCGAAGAGCCCGTCAACTGGAACTACTACCGGGCCTATTACCTCACGGTTTATCAACAATCACTGAGCCGGGAGGCCTATACCTACTGGTCGCAGGTCAAAGAAGTGACAGCCAGAACGGGTAGCTTGTTTGAAGCTCCGCCGGGCAAGGTAATCACCAACCTGCATAATCCCTCCAACCCGGAGGAGGAAGTGCTGGGATTTTTTTACGTAACGGAGGTGGACACCATCCGCCGCCTCATCCGGCCGGAGGAGGCCGGCACCCCCAGGGGATTTTGCGAGGTATTCACTTACGAAGAGGCCGAAGACTTTTGCCGGAACTGCCTGCTCTACCCCAACAGTAGCCTGCAAAAACCCGCTTACTGGAAATAAAACGCATGAATTTATGGGTACAGAAATGAAGCGAATGTATAAACAGCTGCTGCTGCTATGGGTGGGCAGCTGCATGCTGCTGCTGGCGCCTGGCACGCATGCCCAGCAGTCGGCCCTGGGCTGTGTGATGCACCTCAACAAGCCGTTTTTTGTCAATGGAGAAACCATCTGGTACAAACTCTATCTCCCCCCGGCCCTGCAGCAGCCTGGTGCCGTGCTGCGGTTTGAGCTGCTGCACCCCGGGGGCAACAGCTATAGCAGCCATTTCCAGCAGCTCAACGGCAGGCAGTACCTGCAGGGGTATTTCCCTCTCTCCTACGACCAGCCTGCAGCCATGTATCACTTGCTGGTTACAGCCAAAAAGGCCGGCAAACCCGAAGATGTATTGCTGCTCAATATGCCGGTACCCATCTACAGCGATGTGGAAATCCCTGCTTTGAACAACTTGCCAGCTCCGGGCCAGATTCCCCGGCAGCGGCCCAAAACACCGCAGGGGCTTCAAATACGGGTACTGCCCGAAAAAACCACCTATTCCGCCAGGCAAAGGGTCCAGGTGCAAATTGAAGTACTGGACGCCAATGGCAGGCCCGTAGATGCGCAGGCTTCGGTGTCGGTTACCGATGCCTCCCTGCTGCCCTTACTCAGCAACCTGCCCGCCCACCTGCGGGAAGGCCCCGCCCAACTGTCGTACCAACCCCTGGACACCGCCATGACCTTTCAGGGGCTGCTGCTCGACAGCCTGCAGCAGCCCCTCTTTTCCGGAACGCTCTCGGCCTACCTCCCCCAGTCGCAGCAGTTTTTCACTACTTATACCAATGGAGAGGGAGCATTTGAGCTCCGGCTCCCCCGGCTCTACGGAGAAGTCTCCCTGCAATTTGCCGATCCCCACAACCCATATATTGTGGTACAATCAAGGCGATACATCTCCCTGCCCACCGCTTCGCCCCTGCCCTATTCCGCCGAAATCATCGACTATCTGCGTTACAGCCAGGAGCGGAAGAAAATTTACCAGCTCTTTGGTCAGGTAGAAAGTCCACTCAACCCGGAGAGGCCTGCGGAGCAGGTGGATAGCCTGCTGCCCGACCGGCGCATTATCCCTGCCAACTATGAACCTTTTCCTGACCTGCACACATTTTTTCGCGAAATTCTCACTCCCCTCAAATTGAGGGTGGACCAAAACGGCAAATGGGTATATCGCATGCTCAATGTACAGGGCAGGTCCAAAAGTCTGTATGCCGATGCGCCGGTCTTTATCGTCAACCAATATATCGTCAGGCAACCCGAACTCATCGGGCAGCTACATTTTTCCGATATACAATACATCGACCTCTTTAATGATTATGACCGGCTGATGGAACTGTTTGGTGCCCTCGGAAAAAATGGGGTGGTGATGATTCGCAGTTCACAAGACCTGCGTTTTCTGGAAGAAGCCACGACAGTGGGCAGGGTACAGCTGCATGCCTTACTACCGCCTGCGGCTTTTCCTGCGGCTGCGCAAGCAGCCGCAGAGGGGCCGCACCAGCCCCTGCTCAGGCCCCAGGTTTACTGGAATGCCGGGCTGAAGGTGGAAGGAGGAAGGGGGGGGCTCGAGTTTTGGCATACCGATGACCAGGGCCTCTTTCACATAGAGGTGCTGGCGCAGGATGCACATGGCCGCATGGGCTATGCCCGGGCCGAATACCGGGTGGGCGGGAACTGAAGCGGGCTTTTGCTATCTTTGTTTATTACCAATTATATCAAGCATGAAAAAATCTGTATGGTTGTTGGCCATTTTCATGGCGTTTGTCTCCGGGAGTGCATGTCTGGCCCAGAATGGGAGGAGTGAGCTCATACGGTCTGAAAAGCTCAATTTTCGGCTGGACACGATAGTTACGGGCCTGAAGGTGCCCTGGGGCATGGCTTTTTTGCCCAATGGGGACATACTGGTAACGGAAAGGCAGGGCAGGCTGCGCCTGGTCCAAAATGGCCGACTGCATCCCGAGCCCATAAAGGGGGTACCTGAAGTATGGGCCAACGGGCAGGGCGGGCTGCTCGACCTGGAGCTGCACCCCCAATACGAAACAAATGGATGGATTTATCTTTCATATTCTGGCCCGGCGCAGAAGGGTGAAAAGGGAAGCGGAGCCAATACCACTTTCATACGCGCCCGGCTCCAAAACCACCAGCTGGTGGATCAGGAGGTCCTGCTGAGGGCCCAACCGAATTACAACCGGGGGGTGCACTTTGGCGGCCGCATAGAGTTTGACCGCCAGGGCTATGTGTATCTGAGCATAGGCGACCGGGGCGGGCGTAGTGAAAACCAAACGCTCAACAACTACCGGGGCAAGGTTTTTCGCCTGCACGACGATGGCCGCATACCGGCCGACAACCCCTTCGTAAATGTGCCCGGAGCGGTGAAGGCCACCTTCACCTACGGGCACCGCAACCCCCAGGGCCTGGCCCTCAACCCCCAGACGGGCGAAATGTGGGAACACGAACACGGCCCGCGGGGCGGAGATGAGGTAAACATTCTGCGAAAGGGCAACAATTACGGCTGGCCCACCATTACCTATGGCATCAACTACAACGGCACCATCATTACCCGCGATACGGTGAAGGAAGGCATGGAGCAACCCGTGCTCTTTTGGCGGCCCTCCATTGC
>RFHT01000263.1 GCA_003696835.1 Bacteroidota bacterium | reverse complement strand
TCACCCTGAGGGTGCTGAATAGTTACACTATTTTTTGAAAAAAAGTAAAGAACACAACAATTGGAAACAGCAATTGGAAGCATTTCCAGCCCAACTGGGCACCAGCAGAACGCCCCGCTGGCCGACAACGGCCTTGTCTGGTTCACCTAAAGCCGTGGGATAAGGGCGTTGGCATGCGGGGCACGCCAAAGATGAACGGCCCGCCCCAGTTGCAAACTGGAGCGGGCGATCAGTTTTTTCCCGCTACGCGCCAGGTAAGAGACCTTTCGGCGCACAGGGCCAGCGCGTATGCCCAGCCTCAGGGTGACACCTGAGAGGTGTTTATGGGGGTTTTGCAAGGCCTGCCGGCGCCCCCGATTTAACATCGGGACAACTGGGGCCGGTAGCAGGGGCCCCAGGCCTGCTGGGGGGGTGCAACCCCCATTGCTATTTCCGCAGCAGTTGTCCCGGTGTTAAACCGGGAACGCGGGCCATCAGGGCCTTGAGCCCCTCCTCACTACCTTCGGTGGTTTGCATCAAATATACAAAGTCGCGGGCCACTTCTTTATCGCCAAACACCTACTTGAACAGCTGGTCGTGGGGTTTGTGGGATTTGGCCATGAGGGGAAATGATTACCTCCCCTCAATTTTGCCGGAATAGATGGAATTGAAATAAACAACAGCAAGCCTCCGCAGGCATGCCCCCTTTAGCGCTTAGCAAACACCCCCGTGAGCAAGCAGTCCATGTCCTGCATGGCTGCGTGGGCCTGCTGCCAGTAGAGGGAGGACGTATCGGCCACCAAAGGCTGCAGCTGCACTTTGGCCCGTGAGACTTTTCCACAGGCCAGCTCGGCCAGGGCGGTGTACCATTGTACAGGGGCAGAAGCCTGCTTGTCTGCCGGCAGCCGACGGAAGTAGGCCAGGGCCTTAGCGGGTTCATTCAGGGCCAGTTGGGCAACGCCGCCATAAAAGCAGGCCACTTCCCTGCTGTGATGGCCCAGCTCTGCAAGCTGATCAAAATAGGGGATGGCAGCCTCGTACTGCCCGCTGTTGTAGTGCCCCATGGCCAGCACCAGCAGGGAGTCCTCCCGGCTGCCGGGCAGGCCGCTGTAGTGCAGCGTATCGGGGTAAGGCTGGAAATAGCGGTAGGCCACCGCCTGTGGCCGGTGGCGAAGCAGCATGAACAAGCCCAGCACCAGAAACAGCCCGACTCCCAGCAAGCTCAGCAACAGACCCGGGCGCATCCATAAAGCCCGGTGTGCCTTCATCCCGTTGTGCAGCATGGTTTGTGGAGAAAATTTACCCTTCATAACACCCAATGAGCTGAATTTGTCTCAAAGGTAGCGACTTCCCTCCCCAAAAGGCAAGTTTTGATGGCTCATAGCAGGAAGTTTGGGCTGCAAAGTCTGTTTAAAAAGCCTATATTTGTTGGTATAGCCTTGATTGGGTTTTATTTCTTCAACCCCGGAACACCTTCCTGTCATGAACAATCAATTTCGAGTAGCTACCTTCAACCTCCTCAACCTGGTTTCGCCCAACGTGCATTATTATGGAAAAAAGCACTACAGCAAACAGACCTTTAACAAAAAGAAACAGTGGATATGTCAGCAACTCAAGCACATGAATGCCGACATTGTGGGTTTTCAGGAGGTATTTCACGAAGAGGCCCTGCAGGAGGTGGTGGATGCCAGCGGGCTGTACCCCCATGCTCAGCTGGCCACAGCCAATGCCAACGGTAGCCAGCCGGTGGTGGGGCTGCTGTCCCGTTTTCCCATCAAAAATGTAGAGGTTATTGTGCCTTTTCCGGAGGTGCTGGACATAGAGGGTATGGAAATTCCCATCCGGGAATTTCGCCGGCCGGTGCTCAAGGCCGATGTAGAGGTGCGGCCCGGCCTGGAGCTGTGTTGTTATGTGGTCCACCTCAAATCCAAACGGCCCATTTATCCCGACGGCAAAGAGGTGGAGCGCGACGACCCCGTGGAGCGGGGCAAAGGCCAGGCCAGAGCCCTCATTTTACGGGCGGCCGAAGCTGCCGCCCTGCGAAGCCTGCTCATGCATACCCTCCAAAAGCGCTCCAAACCCGTGATCGTCATGGGAGATGTAAACGATTCGGGCATGGCCGTTACCAGCCGCATCATTTCGGGTGAGCCGCCCTTCAGAAAAATGGCCCGTGAGCAAAAAAAGAAAATATGGGATGTACTGCTCTACCACGTCAAAGACGTGCAGGCCCGCCGAAGCTACCACGACTTTTATTATACCCACATACACAACGGCCACTACGAAAGTCTGGATCACATCATGGTGAGCCAGGAACTGGTGCAGGAAAATCCCAACCACATCGGGCGGGTAGGCCAGGTACAGGTGCTCAATGATCACCTCGTAGATGAAACCTTCAGCAGGAAAAAAGTGAACAGCTGGCAGTCGGATCACGGCCAGGTAGTGGCCACCATTGAGCTCAGAGACCCCAAATAAGCGGCATTTAACCCCCAAAGGAATATGATTCTGAACAGAACCCATCCAACACGCGAACAAATGCAACAACTACAGGCCTATCCTGCAGACAGGCCTGTGGTGATGGTGAACATTTTGCGGTTTAAGGCACAAACCGAAGACGGCCAAAGCGGCGAAGCCGCTTACCGCCGTTACGGAGAGCTCGTGGCCCCCCTGCTGGCCGGGGTGGGCGGCAAGCTGCTGTGGCAGGGCCGCGTGCACCAAACCGTGATTGGCGACCCGCAGGGAGAACCTCACCTCGTCCTGCTGGTGGAGTACCCCTCTGTACAAAAATTCATCGAAATGAGTACCAGCCAGGCCTACCTCGACATTATGCACCACCGGAGCATGGCCCTGGAATATGGAGGGCTGCTGGCTACTGAAACCGAATATGCCCTATGGAAACCCTGACCAAACTACCCGCTCCTCCGCTGCCCGGCTGGATAGCCGATATGCTGCCGGAGGGCATCACGCGCTATCGCCTGCAGGTGGGTGATATGCAGCTGCACCTCATGGAAAGAGGGCAGGGCTACCCGGTCTTGTTGTTGCACGGCAATCCCACCTGGGGATTTTTGTACCGCAACATCGTGCGCCAGTTGCCGCCGGAGTCTTTCCGTTGCATCATGCCCGACCTGGTGGGCCTGGGATTTTCCGACAAACCCCGCCAGGCTTCCCTGCATAGCCTGGCTAATCACGCCGCCTGGATAGGGGGCGTGCTGGACCAACTGGCCCTGCAGCGCCTCATCTTTGTGGGGCAGGACTGGGGCGGGCCCATCGGGCTGCATGCCCTGAGCCAGCGGCCTGGCCTCATGCAGGGGCTGGTGCTGCTCAACACCATGACGCGCCCCCCAAAGCCCAACTTCAGGCCCACGGCTTTTCACCGTTTCGCCCGTATGCCCCTCATCAGCGACCTGGTGTTCAGGGGGTTGGGTTATCCCCAGCGCTGGCTGCACATTGCCCAGGGTGACCCCGGCAGCATCAGGGGGCAGGTAGCCAAAGCCTACCACTACCCCTTGCGCGGCCTCAAAAACAACCTGGCGCCCCTGGCGCTGGCCCGCATGGTGCCCAATTCTCAGCAGCACCCCTCGGTAAGTCAGTTGCGGGAGGTCGAAAGTTATTTGAAAACATTCGAAGGGCCTGCCAGCATCATCTGGGGACTGAAAGACCCCGTGCTGGGCAGGGCCATGAGTGCACACACCAAATTGCTCCCCCATGCAAGTGCCATCAAAACCCAGGCCGGACATTTTATTCAGGAAGAAGAAGC
>RFHT01000262.1 GCA_003696835.1 Bacteroidota bacterium | reverse complement strand
GGCACACGTGGAAGTGGAAGCCCTGCACACCCAAAACGGCAGCTGGCGCCGCCTGGCCGACCTCAACCTGGGCCGCCACGGCATGCAGGCCCTGCTGTATCAAAACGAAGTGTATGTAATCGGGGGTTCTCAGGAAAAAGGTGCCAACGAAATCGGGCGCGAAAGCCCCTACTTCATGGAAGCCTACACGCCCGATGTGCAAACGGCCCGCCCGCCCACAGGTGCCACACAGGGCCTGCGCCTCTTCCCCAACCCGGCGCCCGCAGGCGGGCGCCTCTCCCTCTCCTGGCTGCAAGCCGATACCGGCACCTATGAGGTGCACCTCAGCTTGCTGGATATGCGGGGCAGGCAGCTGTGGCAGCAGCAAGTGACAGCTGCCTGCCTGAATGCAGGACTGTGGATACAGCTACCCCAAAAGCTGGCGGCCGGTACCTACCTGCTGCAGCTGAGCAGCCAACGGCAGCACTGGGCAGCCAAATTGCGCATACGCTGATAAAGTAAAAAGGCGCCCACGTAAGTGGAACGCCCTTTCAACCACACATCAACCCTAATTTTACTTTATAAACACGTTAGCTTAATCTTTTGTTCTTGCTGTTTGTTTTTGTTTACATGACAATATTAGCCCTAAATTCCTGCTTTGTCTATACACAAAATGTCTGGAAGTTTACACAGGTAATATTTCCATGATTTTTGGGAGGTTTTCGTAAATTTTGTGCGCGCGAAGTGCTTTTTTCCCGAAAACCATTGAATTTCAGTAGCGTAAGTTTCAGGCTGATTTGTTTCGAATTACGTATAATTGACTGAAAAGTTGCCGGAACACAGGCGAATCATTCACCATTTTACTTATAGATACGAAAAAAAAAGCCAAATGGTCGCCTGAAAAAGCGATTTTTCCTGGGAAAAAATGCGTAAAAACCCTCAGTGAATGGGGTTGCCGTTTTTATCCACCCGCCTCCAGATGAAGTCCTGTACCCCGTCCATGGCATCGATGATGCGCATGTTGGTTCGGTGTATGGTTTGCAGCCACATCATGTAAAACTGGAGTTCCCAGCTGCTGAGCTGCGGCTTGCCCAGGTAGCGATACACCGTGGGCTGTCCGTCTTCGCCGGTAAGAACAAAGCTTTCACGGGTAAAATCGCTGAGTTCTCCGACGAAAAAGAAATTGTCATCTATTTCTTTGATGTGTTTGATGCGCAGGGTATTGCCCAGGGTGGAATAGCGGTAGAACTGGCTGCCGTTTTCGGGGCTTACCCCTATGAGGATGCCATCGCCCATGAACTTGAGCACTTCCCCCTCCGTTTCCCAGCTACCGGCAAGCCGGTAAAAGTTGACTTCGGAGAGCAGGCGCAGCTGGTCATTTTCATTCAGGGCAGCCTCTCCTTCATAGCGGTAGTGCCATTGGTTGCCCTCAGCATCCTGCATGACAAAACTGCTGGGACCATTCTGGCTGATACGGTATTGCTGACGAGTTCCGTTGAAGTAAAGCATCACCAACTGCCGGCCGTCAAACTCGTACATGCCCCAGCCAGTTTCAGGCGGTGCATACTCGTTGCCCATGCCCCACTGCACCTTGAAGTAGCCATTGGGCAGCAGGCTGAGCCATTCTTCCTGCTGGTCGGAAGTGTACCAGTTGCCGGAAAGGTCCTGAGCACACAGCAGGCCCGCCGGCATACATGCGAGTAAAAGCATTAAGATTGTTTTCATGCTTATAGAAGTTAAAAATGAAGAAACAAGTTCGGGTACAAATATGGGCATACAGGCAGGCGGGCAGGTATCACTTAGGTAGCCAAAACTTGTAATTTAGTAGCACAGGGGAGGGGTTATGGTATGGAGAATAAAAATTCACAAGCTTTCGGCGGGTATTCGCAAGAAAGCGCCCCAGGGGCGCCAACACCTGCTGTCTGGAAGTGGTATGAGTAGATGATAAGCATCATTCCTCTAAACACAAATGTGGAAGCCATGAACTCAAACTTCTTCAAAAACGCCCTGCTGCTGCTGTGCGCAGGCATGATCTTTTGCAGTTTTTCTGATTGTGGCCCCGAGCCCCTGCATTTTGAAACGCCACAGCCCGAAGGGCTGCACAACCGCAAGGCCTTTAAACGCAAATTTCTGGGTACCTACCGCCAACTGGAAGAGGAAGACGAATGTGAGGACGATGTTTGGCACTACAAACTCACGGTGCAACCCACCCGCCTGATAAAATTGCACCAATTATTTTATAAACAATCCAAGTACGATATCGTGACCGAGCTCGAACCGGACTCCCTGCCCCCGGAACTTGACATAGAAAACGACAGCCTGCAGCTGGCCTGGCTGGAAAAAGATATGGGGGATAATGTGGACGCAGAGCAGCTCAACCTCGAGCTCTCTCTCAGGCAGGATACGGTGTATATGACGGGTTTCTTTTACGACACCCTCTTCACCCTAGGAGCAGACTCAGTGCTGCTGAGGTATTACAAAAAAGACTATTACCTCAACTTTCGGCAGGAAGATGGCAGCTGGACCACCCGCCTGATGCGCCTGAGCAAGGACCGCCAGACCCTTTGGCTGAGCACCCTGAGCCAGCCCGAGGAGGAAGCGCAGCTGCAAGCCCTGAAGGAACTACTGCCCATGCAGGAAGTAAAAGAGGGCGAGAAGGTGGACCACTACCTGCTGCGGCCTGACAAAAAACAGCTGCGAACGCTCATCGCCCAGCCTGGCGTGCTGCACACTAAGCAATATCAGCGCGAGAAATGAGCTGCGTCATTTCGGGGGTTGCAAAATATTTACTAATTTGAAGGCTGAATAAATTGCAACCCTAAATCAAACAATATGAACAAGTTTTTGAAAGACTGGATGGAGGAACTGGACGAGCTGGACGTCCACCTCAAGCTGGGCAAGGATGAGCTTGCCGAAGCTTTTGAAAAGCAAAAAAACAAGTTTGTGGAGTTTTTGAATCAGGCTTCTTCCAAAATAGACGAAAAGATTGAGGATTTGGAACTGCGCGAAAAAGCGAAGGGCCTCAAGGCACGCATGGAAGAGCTGCAGGTACAAATGGCCCTGGGCAAAGCCGAAGGCCAGGAAGCCTTTGAAGCGCAGAAAGAGAAGCTGGAAGAGGCCCTGAATAAAGCCGAGGAAGAGTTTAAGCAACTCAAAGCCTCTGCTTCGGAAAAATACGCTGATGTGGCAGATGAATTCCAGGAAGTGGCCGAAAAGTTCAGAACCAAGCTGGACCTGCTCCGGCTGAAGTATTCCCTGGGCAAGGCCGACCTCAAAGACGAACTGGAAGAAAAGGAAAAGGAAATTAAAACCAAGCTGCACGAAATCCGGCAAAAAACCGAAGAAAAATCAGAGGAAGCCGATGACAAGTGGGACGAATTTAAAGATGAAATGGCCGAAGCCTACCAGCACCTCAAAGGAGCGATACGGGGCTTGTTCAAGTAGGCCTAAGTAAACGGTAGGTCTTTCGGAAAGCAGCGATCTGATGGATGCAAGTCCATGAGGTCGCTGTGTGTTTTTGGGGCTTGCCGTGGTACACAGCTGGGCATCCCGGGATTCAGCAGTGTGGAAGATTGTTCCTTTTGGCAATTCTTTTGTACCTTGTAAAAGCGTTTTGCTGTAGGATATTGGTCAGCTTACGCAAAACTACTCCTCAAGCACCGATTAAATGATTACTTACATAAAGATCCATGGCTTTAAGTCCTTTCATCACTTTGAAATGGAGTTTACGCCATTGACGGTCATAGCAGGCATCAACGCATCGGGGAAAAGCAACTTGTTTGATGCCCTGAAGCTGCTTTCCAGGCTGGCCAGTACAGAATTGCGTACTGCTTTCAATGAGCAGCGAGGCAACCCGGCAGAGTTGTTTACCATGTACGGAGACGAGTATGCATCAGAAATGCATTTTGTCGTAGAGATGCTGGTAAATAAATCGGTAAGCGACAACTGGGGAGGAGAAGCAGAACTCAAATACACCCGTTTGCGGTATGAGCTCAAAATTAAAAAAATAAAAAACCAATTTGGGGTAGATGACCTGGTGGTGGACTACGAAGAGCTGCGTACCATCAAGCATCTGGACGACAGGTGGATCAAAAAACTAATTGGCCGGAAAAATGTTGAAGACTGGCGCCCAAAAGTAAAAACAGGCCGCAGGGGTACTCCCTATATCTATACAGAAATGGTCAACGGTGTGCCCCGCATCATCGTGCCACAGGACGGCACACCTGGTGGAAACAAAAAGGCTTTTCCGGCGGCCTATGCCCGCCAGACGGTATTGAGCAACATCAACTCAGTGGATTTCCCCCATGTTTTTGCGGCTAAACGGGAAATGCAAAGCTGGAATTTCCTGCAATTGGATCCCCGCGACCTGCGCGAGCCTACCCGGCAAGAACCCGGTATGCAGGATACCATCAGTCCGGGCGGCAAAAACCTGGCGGCCGCCTTGTTTAGAATCAAACGGGAAGACCCCTATCTGCTGGTGGAAATTTCCCGTAAGCTCAACAGCTTCCTGCCCAATTTTGTAGAAGTAGATGTGGTGGACGATCAGGCCAACCAACAATACCTTATTCGGCTAAAAAGCGAAGATGGAAAGTGGTTTTCCTCTCGCGTACTTTCGGAAGGCACCTTGCGCCTGCTGGCGCTTTGTGTGCTTGAAAAAGACGAAAAGCACAGCGGGTTGCTCTGTTTCGAAGAGCCAGAAAACGGCATACACCCCTCCCGCATCCGGGACATGGCGCATTTGCTGAGAGACCTGAGTGCCGACTTCACCGACCCCTCCAGCCCCCTGCGGCAAATAGTGGTCAACACCCACTC
>RFHT01000261.1 GCA_003696835.1 Bacteroidota bacterium | reverse complement strand
GTGCTGAAGGGACAGCAATTCACCAGTGAGTACGTCATAGGGGCTTTCATCTGTGAATGCTCCTTTTCCCCCCTGATGGTTCAGCAGCTAGAGGGAGGCGTGATGTTTATTCAAAATGTTACCCCTACCCAGCAATACCGGCTGGCGGTTGACAGCATGATACAGTCTGTGCCTGCACACTCTGGCGAAGCTTTCTTTGAAGGGCTGGTACACAGCCTGGGTCAGATCCTCGAAGTGAGTCACGTATTGGTGGGCGAATACAATGACGATTTTCAAAGCGTAACCACCCGCGCCTATTGGGAACACGGCAGCATTCGGCAGGGATTTTCTTACGAACTCATCTATTCTCCCTGCCGCTTTGTATTTGAAGGTAAAACGGTTATTTGCTCGGCACAGGCACAGGAGCTCTACCCCGAAGACGACTATTTCCGCGAGCATCAGATCCAGTCCTATATCGGTTTTCCTCTCTTCGACAGCCAGAACCGGCCGGCAGGCCTCATCGCCATTATGCATACCCGCCCCCTGCTGAAAACGGAGTTTGTATTGTCTATCCTCAAGTTGTTTGCCAGCAGGGTGGAAGGTGAGCTCGAAAGGCGAAAAGCCCTGCAGGCCCTCCAAAACAGCGAGCAACTCTACAGAAGCATTGCCCGAAATATCCCCAATGGACTCGTCATCGTGTTTGACAAGCAGTTTCGCATACAGCTGTACGAAGGACAAATGGCAGACATTCTTCCCGGCTACCAGGAGTGGATTGTCGGAAAGAATCCCTTTGAAGAAGAAGAAGAGTTTCAACTTGAATGGGAATTTTTCCGCCCATACTATGAACAAACCCTGCAGGGGAAAGCACAGTCTTTAGAATACCTGGTAAAGAAGTTAGGCAAAGAAGTGGTCATCAGCATGATTCCCCTGCGCGACGAGCAGGGCCAGATAACAGGTGGGCTGAGCCTGGTAACGGATATAACTGCCCTCAAAAAAACCCAGCACTACCTCAAAGAACATGTGGAAGCACTTTCAGCCAAAAACCAGCAACTCCAGGAATACATACAGTCCAACCTGGAGCTGGAGAAGTTTGCCTACGTAGCCTCCCACGACCTGCGGGCTCCCCTGCGCAACATTTCCGGCTTTGCCCAGCTGCTGAACATGCGTTACCGCGACCAGTTGGATGAGGAAGCCCGGGAATACATCACTTTCATTGTAGATGGGGTGCAAAAAATGTCGGGCTTTATTGACGACCTGCTCGACTATTCGCGCGTAACCAGCCAACGAGACCTGGCATTTGAGTACCTCGATACCCGTACCCTGGTGCAGGAAGTGGTACAGCATTTCCAAACAGACTTGTCAGATAAAAAGGTAGCCCTTCAAGTAGGCCAGCTGCCTGAAAAAGTGTGGGGCATCAAAAACTCCCTGCTGCAGGTATTCATGAATTTGCTGGATAATGCCCTCAAATTCAGAAGACAAACAGGGCAGCCCAAAATCTCTATTGTAGGTGGAAGTTTCAATGGCCACTGGCAATTTGAAGTGGAAGACAATGGCATCGGCATAGAAAGTCACCATTTTGAACGCATATTCAGCCCCTTCAAACGGCTGCACACCGACGAAACCTACAAAGGAAGCGGCATCGGGCTGGCTATATGCAAGCATATTGTACAACAACACGGGGGGGAAATATCCGTGGCTTCTTCCCCCGGACTGGGCAGCCGCTTCACCTTCACCCTGGCCAAACCTCAAAAAAAGTAGCTGTTTTTTGCCTGTTGTGCGCATTTTTTTTTGATACAACCCGGCCACAGAAGAAGGAGTAAAAAACGCCCGTGAGAATGGCACAGAAAGGCGCCAGGACGCAAAGCGCACCCTAATCCTTAGCGCCTCTGCGGCTTTGCGGAGTCTATGCTGCGCGGCTATTCCCTGTGGGACTTCCACTTCGTCCGGGCCTGTTATTCCTCCCAGCTTCCCTGCACCTTGCTGCCGTTTTCGGGATGGTTGACCACCCACAGCCAGGTGTCAATTTCCTCCTGCAACATTTCTACATGTGAGATGATGCCCACTATGCGCTTTTCCTGCCGCAGGGCCTTCAGGGTTTGGAACACCACCTGCACCGACTCCTTGTCCAGCGAGCCGAAGCCCTCGTCGAGGAAGAAGAAGTTTTGCCGGGCCTGCACCTGCTGCTGCACCTGCTCCGAAAGGGCCAGGGCCAGACACAGGGCAGCCTGGAAGGTCTGCCCTCCTGAAAGGGTTTTGATACTGCGCTGCCTGCCGCCATGGAGCAGGTCGCGCACGTGAAAGTTGTTCTGCTCGTCCACCTCCAGGCTGAGGGAGTTGCGGGTAAGGCGCATAAAGCGGACATTGGCTGCCGCGCAGAGGTTTTGGAGGTAAACCGTTGAGACGTAGTTCACAAAGCCATTGGCGCGAAACATGTTTTCCATCAAACGCAGGTTTTCGGCCCGCAGTTCCAGTTGCTTCATCTCCTGCTGCAGGCGCTGTTTTTTCTCCAGCTCGGTCAGCAGCCTGTTCATGTAGGCCTTTTTGGCTCCGGCCTCCTGGGCCAGATGGGTCTGGCGCTGGGTAGCTTCTTCTATTTTTGCACGCAGTTGTTCAAACAGCTGGGGCTCAAAGGATTGGCCGTCAAGCTGTTTGCGCAGGTGGGCCAGGGTGGTGTGCACCTGGGTGCGCTGCTGCTCAAATTCCCTGAGGGCATCCTTTTCGGCCTGAATGTTCAGGGCCTGGGCCAGGGTGGTTTCTACTTCCTCCAGGGACTCAAAGCCCGACTGCTCCAGCTGGCCCTGCAGCTCCTGCTGAATCACTGCCAGTTGGCGGGTAGCCAGCTGCTGCTGCTGGGCTGCAGCCTCTATTTTTCCTTTCAACACGTCCAGGCGGGCCTTTTTTTCCTTGAGCTGAGCGGCGGTTTCGGCATACAGAATGGCCGTTTCTTCATGCTGTTTTTTCAGGGCTGTGGCTCGCTGCAGCAGTTCCTCATCGGGCAGCTGGCTCAGCTCATCATAGTTACATTTGCTGAGGGCCTTTTTGGCGGCCAGCCATTCGCCCGAGCGGCTGCTTTTTTCGAGCAGCAGCTTTTCGAGGCTTTGGCGGTAGCGCTGCACTTTATCGCGTTTTTCGGTCAGGGCGGCCTGCAGGGCAGCAATTTGCTGCTCGCGGTTTTCTATTTTGGCACTTTCTTGCTGCATGCGTTCGATCTGCCGCTGAAAAGCGGCATCGTCCTTCTGCTGAAATTGCTCCCATACAAAGCGGGCTTTGTGTTGTTCCATGCGGGCATGGAGTGCTGCGGCTTCCTGCTTTTGTTGCTGGAGCTCTTCGGCCAGGCTGCGGGCCTGGCGGGCGAGTTGCCGGAGCTGGGGCAGCAGGGCGCCCAGGGTTTCCAGCTGTGCAGCAGCAGCCTGCAGTTGCTGCTGCACCTTCAGCAGGGCCTGCTGCTGCCCGGCACTCTGTGCCGGGGCGGGATGCTCGGTAGCGCCACACAGCGGGCAGGCTTCGCCTGGCCGCAGCTCTCCGGCCAGGGCCAGCAGTTGCTGCTGGTGCAGCAACTGCTGTTTGCGTGCTTCCAGTTCCTCCTTTTGCTGCTTTTTTTGCGCCATTTCTTCTTGCAACAACTCCACCAGGCGCGCGCTGGGCAGCTCGTACTGCCTGGGGTCCAGAGAGGTTTGGCGTAGCAGGGCCTGCTTTTCGCGCCTGGCCTGCGCTATTTTTTCCTCCAGCCCCTCACGCTGCTGCTCCACCCACGACAAACGCTCGCTCAGTTGTTGTTGTACCGCATACCACTCCCTGATGGCCAGCAGTTCCTGGGCGTCGGGCAGGTCCCTGCGCAGGCGCTGCACCTGCTGCTGCTGTGCCTGCAGTTGCTGCTCCTGCTGCTTTATTTCGCGCTCCAGTTGTTCTACAACCCCCCTGCCATCGCCTACGCGCTGCTCCAGTTTCTCTATTACCCCCTCCAATTCCTTCAGCCGTACCACCTGCTCCAGCTCCGCAACTTCTTTGAGCAGCTCTTCCCGCTGCTGGAAGGCCGCCTCAATAGACTGAAAGGTAAGCCCCAGGGTCTTGAGTTCTGCTTCCATGTCGGCAAAGGTAGCCCGGTCCCGCTGCAGCTCCTGCTGCAGGCTCTCCAGTTGGGCGGCTTTTTCTTTGCGTTTGTTGAGGGTAATGCTAAAGCTTTCCAGTGCCAGCAGGTAGGTTTCCAGTCGCTGCGCACGCGCCTCCATTTCGGGCTGCAGGGCCTGCAGGCTGTCCCATTCGGCTTGCGTTTGCTGCAGGGTTTCAAACTGGCTTTTGAGCAGTTGCTGCTGCTCGTAAGCTTTTTGCTGCTCTGCCAGTTGGCGGCTCAGCTCGCGGTGTTGGGCTTCCAGGGCTGCTATTTGCTGCTTTTCGGCTTCAATCGCTTCCCGCGTAACCCCCCCATATTGCTGTAGCAGCGCCCGCCGGTTTTCCATGCGGAGCTGGTTTTTGCGAATCAAAGACTTGGTTTGCCTGCTCAGGTCGTACTTCCGCAGCCCAAAAATATCTTGCAACATCTGCGAACGATCCTTGCTGCGCAATTGAATAAATTCTTCAAACCTGCCCTGGGGAATGATAATGGTACGCCTGAAGTTTTCATAACTAAGCCCCACCACCCCGGTAGCATCCTCCCACTCCATGGGCTGCCACTGCTCCCCCTTCCACTGGTAAGCACTGCGCTGGAAGGACTGAATTTTCTCAAACTGCTTTTTGTGACGCCTGCCTTCCACCGTGATGCGGTAGCGGTCGTGATCGGCTCTGCCCGCCCTGAACTCAAAATCGATATACAACTTATTTGATTTGAGGTTCATCATCTGGTAGGCAGCACCGCCCGACACACGGCCGCTCAGGCGTTCGCTGCGCCCGTACAGAGCAAAGGTGATGGCCTCCAGTATGCTGGACTTGCCGCTGCCCGTGGCACCGAATATGCCAAAGAGCTGGGCAGCAGTCAGCCGCTCAAAATCTATGTATTGTTTGCCCTGGTAGGAATACAGACCTTCTATCTCTAAGCGGATGGGAATCATAGATACCTTGGTTATTCAGGCAAGTTATAAGTACCTTGGCACAAAAGGAAGTGACTTCCGCATTCTTCTGCGTCTTAACAGTGCAGTTTCAATCATCCACCTATAACCCCATTCATCATGGCAGTATTAAAAGTACTCGAAATCATGTCAAACTCCAGCAAAAGCTGGGAAGATGCCACCCAAAATGCCATCAAAAAGGCGTCCAAATCTGTAAAAGACATTCGCTCGGCCTTTGTACAAAGCCAGAGCGTAGTGGTAAAGGAGGGGGAAGTAACCGAATACCGGGTAACGCTCAAAGTTACCTTTGAAGTGAAGTAATTTGTTTTTCTCTTTATCGTACTGAGAGCCTGATACCTTCCCGTATCCACATCAGTGGGAGTTGCCCCGTGCCGCCGGCGCGGGGAAGAGGAGCCCTGTGTGTGAGCGGGAGGTATTTGGGCTTTGAACCTAAAGGCGCAAAGAACAATCCAAACTTTGCGCCTTTGCGCCTCTGCGAGCAATACCTCCCTCTGCCGCTCTGCGAGAAATCAACCCTTTGCGTCTCTGCGAGCAACCAATATCGCAACAACAAGCTCCCATGAAAATGGCACGCAAAGACGCGAAGGCGCAAAGAGCAAGCCAAACTTTGCGCCTTTGCGGCTCTGCGAGCAATACCTCCCTCTGCCGCTCTGCGAGAAATCAACCCTTTGCGGCTCTGCGAGCAACCAATATCGAATATCGCAACAACAAGCTCCCATGAAAATGGCACGCAAAGACGCGAAGGCGCAAAGAACAATCCAAACTTTGCGCCTTTGCGCCTCTGCGAGCAATACCTCCCTCTGCCGCTCTGCGAGAAATCAACCCTCTGCGGCTCTGCGAGCAACAAATACTAAGTCATGTTTGAAAAATAGTTTCCCCTTGTCAAACTCGCTTTTCAATTGCTGTTTTTGTCAGCAATGGACGATTAGCGGTACAGCTCAGTTTGATATTTTTCGGGCACAGCCTAAGCCTGATTGAGTTTTTTCTTGAGGATGCGGTTTCCCCACCTGACAATGGCCTTTTCGAGGTCCTGTAGCTTGAAGGGCTTACTGATATAGTCGTCCATGCCCTCGTTGAGGTACTGCTCGCGCACGCCCATCATGGCGTTGGCCGTCATGGCGATGATCACGGGTTTGTGTGCTTTTCCAAATTTTTGGATGATGTGCCTGGTGGCTGCGATGCCGTCCATTTCGGGCATTTGTATGTCCATAAAAATGAGGTCAAACCACTCTGTTTCGAGCAAGTCAACGGCTTCCTGGCCGTTGTCGGCCAGGGCGATGTCAAAGCCCATTTTCTGCAGTATGCCTTCAATTACCGTTTGGTTGATGAGGTTGTCTTCCGCCACCAGAATTTTGAGGGGGAATTTTTCGCCCAGGGTGTGGTTAAAGGCCGCCGAGGGCAGCACCTGGCCGTTTTCGCGTTGCTTTTCGGCCTCTTTGTCCACCCTGGCCGTAATGGTGAAGGTAAAGCAGGAGCCCTTTCCCACCTCGCTTTCTACTTTGATGCCGCCTTTCATCAGCTGGAGCAGGCGTTTGGTGATGGCCAGTCCCAGGCCTACCCCGCCAAACTTGCGCGAAACGGAGGAGTCCACCTGCTGGAAAGAGTCGAATATGCGCTGAATTTTGTCTTCGGGTATGCCGATGCCGGTATCGCGTACGGCAAACTCCAGCTCAATGCTGTCCTTGTGTTCGAAGGGCGGCTTGTAGCCTTCCCTGAGGTGCACATCTACGTGGATAAAGCCTTTCTGGGTAAACTTCAGGGCGTTGTTGACGAGGTTGACGAGCACCTGCCGCAGGCGGGTGGGGTCGCCATAGATGTACTCCGGCACATTGGGGCTGATGGTATAGTCGAGCTTGAGCCCCTTTTCCTGTGCGGTTTTGGTAAACAGCACAATGACCTCGTCTAGCAGTTGCACCAACTTGAGGCTTTTGATTTCCAGCTCCAGCTTGCCGGCCTCCACCCTGGAGTAGTCCAGTATATCATTGAGAATGGTGAGCAGGTTGGTGCTGCTGGTGGAAATTTTTTGCACGTAATCACGCTGCTTGTCGGAGAGGTTGGTATCGAGCAGCAGACTGGTCATGCCAATGATGCCATTCATGGGGGTGCGGATTTCGTGGCTCATGGTGGCCAGGAAATTGGACTTGGCCACGGAGGCAGCTTCGGCCTGTATTTTGGCTTCTTCCAGGCTCATGTTGATCTTGTGCAGCTGGCGGTTTTGGGTGTTGATCACCTTGTTTTGCATGGCCAGCTTTTCATTGATCTTCTGCTTGATTTTGGTCTGGCGGTAAATGAGCAGCATCACAATGAGGGTGAGCAGCAGGGCCACCCCCACCACAGCCAGGGCCAGAATGAGGATGTTTTTTTCCAGCTTCTCCTTGTACATTTCCTGCTCTTTCTGCTCCAGGGCCCGTTTGTCAAACTCATCCTCATAGCGCATTTGCAGCTCGGCAATGCGTTTGGCGCTTTCTTCCTGCGAAAGGGTTACATTCAGCCCGGCAAAGAGTTTGAAGTAATAATAGGCCTTCTGGAAATCGCCCAGTTCGTAGTAGATCTGCGAGAGCAGTTCATAGCTGTTGAGCTTAAAGGCATTGGCCTGGTCCTCCTCGGCTTTTGATTTATGCGAAAGCTTGAGGGCCAGCTCGAGGTTTTCGATGGCCAGCTCGTAATCCTCCAGGTGGTAATACACCCGGCCCAGGTCGTACATCACTTTGGCGCTGGTGTCGTTGCAACACACCGTTTGGGCCGAGAGGGCATAACGGTAGTGGGTAAGGGCTTCGTCATAGCGCTCCTCCTTCATGTAGGAGTCGCCCAGGGCATTCCAGGTTTCGGCCAGTCCTTTTTTGTCGCCCAGCTTATCGCGTATCACATCTGCCTGATCCAGGTAATAGCGGGCCTTTACGGTGCTGTCCATTTGCAGGTAGGCCACGCCAATATTGTGCAGGCTCTGGGCCACCTCATCGGGATTACCCAGCTTTTGCTGAATGCTCAGCGAGCGCTCAAAGTGGCGTATGGCCGGTACCGACTGTTGCTGCTCCAGCAAGATGGTGCCGATGTTGTTGAGGATATTGGAAATGCCAATGGAGTCCTTTTTGGCTTCGAGCAGGCTCAGGGCTTCAAAAAATCGCTTCTGGGCCGGCTCGTATTTTTTTTGCTGCTGATACACAAAGCCCATGTGGCTCAGGGCCAGGGCCATGGTGGTGCTGTCATGATTGCGCTGGGCTGCTTTGTAGCACTGCTGGTAGCTCAGAATGGCCTTGTCGTATTCGCCCAGCAACTCATTGGCCGAAGCAATTTCATTAAACAGCTTGATGGTCGTTTCGTAATCTTCGGGATACTTGCGGGTAATTTCCAGGGCCTGCCGCAGGTAGGTAAGGGCCACGTCGGGCTCATCGTAAAAGTTGTAAATGGCGCCCAGCTTTTGCAGGGTGTAGGCCCGCAGGCGCGGATCGCCCACCTGCCGGGCAATCTTGTCGGCCGTGCTGGCATAAAAAATGGCCGTGGCCCGGTCGGATGTATTCCCCCACATCAGGTCGATCAGGTAGGCCGGCTGCTCCCGCTTGGGCAAACGCTGTAGCTCCTGACGCACTTCGTCAGGTAATTGGCTTTGAGCCAATAGCGCTGTTGCCCCCATTCCCAACACCACACAACACAGCCCGATGATCTTTTTTACCATACTCATGTTCCAGTCCTAAATGTAGTATTTTTAAAGGAACCATTCCAAAATAATCAGAACAATTTTCATGCCCCAGCCCAGGTTCCTTCATTTGCCTTTTTCATTTATTTTATCAGGCAAATAGTTGAATTTTCGTGAGTTAGTTCAGGTGAATTTTTTCCGATGTGTGATATCCCCGCAAAAAATGAGGGTTTTACATAATACGAATGCGACCCGTAAATGATATATGTAACACCAAAGATAGGGAAAAATATCTGCTAATCCGCCAAAGTTGGCCCCCGAAGGGGGAAATGCCCGCTCAAAGGCATGATGCGGCTGCTGAGCGGTGGATAGCGAACGGCAAAGCCTCAAAGGGGGAAGGATGATGAGGAAGGCTAATCTGAAACGTTTTCAGCAGCGCCTTTCCGCGAAGAACTCAATCGAAAATATGGAGTTAATGGCACCCAGCTACGAACTTACCGGAGAAGCTGCGGATGAAATTGACCGTGCTATCCAGTATTTTGAAGTTAAATGTAGTAGTGAAGCTGAAGAAAAAGTGGTCATATTTCAATTGTGGCCCATTCGTAGCAATATAGCTGTAAGAGAAGGACCTGAAGAAGAATAAAGCATACAATATGCTGTTTTGTCCCCATTGCCCTCCCAAAAGCCCCTCTTCCCGGCTTTAGCACCCCTCCGGCACCCTTTTCCTCCCTACTCCCACAACAACAAACGCTGCAGGTAATGCTGCAAGCCGCCGGAGCTGCGGGTTTCGAGCAATAGCAGGTAGCTTCCCGGCCCTAAAGGCGGCAGGGAAATGCCCAGATGGGTTTGACCTGGCAGGAAGGTATGGGTTTGGGAGAAAACGGTCTTGCCTGCCAGACTTACCAGCCGTAGGTGTACAGGCCCGGCAGGGGGGTTCGGAAGCTGAACGTGCAGCTTCTCTCCTCTGCGCAGTGGGTTGGGATAGGCCACAAAGGTGGGCCGGAAACGCACTTCCCGAATGGGGGAGTACTGCACATTGCCCTGTACATCTACCATTTTGAGGCGGTAGTAGTTCTTGCCCACGCGGGGCTGGGCGTGAAAGGCTTCGTACTGCCGGGCAGCCCGGTGGGAAACAGCCGCCTGCATGCGGAAAAAGGGACGGAAGTTGCGTCCGTCGGTGGCGTATTCAGCTTCAAATACCTCCTGCTGCTCCACGCCTTTTGCTTCCCACAGCAAACGCACGCCCTGGCCGTTGGCTCCAGCTTCAAAGCGCAGCAGTTCCAGGGGCAGCACCCCGCCCTGGCTGCAGACCTGCAGCACCTCTATGGCCGAAAGCTTGGCCTGATCCTGGCTGGCCAGCAGGTCGATGTCCAGGTTGCCATCTGCCACGTTCACCTGGTAGGTGAGCAGTTGGGCCGTGTTGGGGCCCACCGCTGCGTGAATGTCGTGCTGGCTTTTTACCAGCCCTCCCTCCAGGTAAATGTCAAACACCCGGCTGCCGTCGCCCCCCTGCCCGCCACTGCCGGCACCCTGGCCATACCAGATTTCGGCAAAGTGTAGCCTCACCTCATAATTTCCCACCGTGGGTACCGGCAGGTCGTAGCTGAGGTTGGCGGCATAGCGCTCGCTTTGGTACAAGGCATCATCGGGGGTGTTGGCGATGTTATTGGATACCGAGAAAATGCTGCCCCCGCTGTAAAAGGCATCCGCTTCAAACAACTCCCCCGCCACCGTGGTGTAGGCCGGGCCGCCACAATTGATGCGGTGTACGGAACACAGAGC
>RFHT01000260.1 GCA_003696835.1 Bacteroidota bacterium | reverse complement strand
TATCTTGCTACCTAAGGGAGATACCGGATGAAAAACGCAAACAGGTATGGCTTTATGTGTGTGGTCGCTTTGGCCAGCGGGCTCCTTATTTTTTCGCGATGCAAGCTCAATGAGCGCTTTTGTGATCCATCAACTGCAGCAAACAAACACCAGGCCCTACATGGGGCAGATGCAGGGACTGAAAAACAAAAGGGGGCGCATGTGTTTGGCATCGTGGAGGATACAGATTTTCAACCCATAACACAGAAAAATATCAATTGGATCACCCTGGTTTCATGGGGGTTTCAGCAAGACATTGATAGCCCGCTGCTTACCCATCATGATGGGGACAGCCTGCACATCCGGCAACACGATGCGCATTGGGTTCGCCGCATAGAGCAGGTGCGGGCGGCTGGGTTTAAGGTTTTTTTCAAACCCCACCTATGGATAGATGCTCCTCCAGCGGGAAAGTGGCGCGCCGACATTTATCCGGCCAGTGAAGCGGATTGGGAGGTGTGGAAAAATAGTTACCGCGACTTTATTTGCCGTTATGCCAACGTAGCCGAACGCGCCAAAGCCGATATGTTTTGCATTGGAGCTGAATTTTCAAGGCTTTCTGTTGAAAAACCCGCTTTTTGGGAAAGCCTCATACAGGAAGTGCGGGCTATTTACACGGGAAAAATAACGTATGCGGCAAACTGGCACCAGGAATTTGAACACATAACCTTCTGGGATCAGCTGGACTTCATTGGCATTCAGGCGTATTTTCCCTTGGCTGACACGCACAACCCAAGCCTTGAGCAGCTTTCAATGGGTTGGAACAAACATTTACCAGCCATGGAATCCACCCACAACAAATACAAGCGCAACATTATTTTTACCGAACTGGGCTATAAAAGCACGGCCAACAGTGCCATCACTCCCTGGACATGGCTTGAGCATGCTTCCGATGCGCATCATCTCTACTCGGCTGAAACCCAGGCCAATTGTTATGAAGCATTTTTTCAAACTGTTTGGGAAAAGGAGTGGTTTGCAGGGGTGCATATTTGGCAAATGAGAAGCGATTTTGTGCCAGACAGCGGGCGAAATAATTTGGATTTCACTCCCCAGGGAAAGCCTGCCGAACAAATTATCACAAAAGGCTTTGAGTAAGCCGCCTAGCCCTCTGCCAGCTCATAGCGTCCCGAGGTATGCTGTATCTCAATGCGGTATATCACCTTGCGGCTGCTGTGGCTGATGCGGGCAAAGTCCTCTATTTGCTCCACCTTTTGAAGGCCCTGGTCATTGATGCGCTTGCGGAGCTTGGAAATAAGCAGCTTGATGGCCTCCACCGCTTCCAGGCCGTCCAGTTCCTGGTAGCGCCCTTCGATCACCACCGATTTCCAGTTGGACAAGTTTTGGATTTCCGTTACGGCCACACACACTTGAGGGTTTTTGCGCAAAATGTCGATTTTTTTCCCCTCAGCCGTGTAGCTGACCAGGGTATGAGAGGCCTCGTCGTACAAAAAAGTGAAGGGTACTGCGTAGGGTTTATCGTGGAAACAACAAGAAATGGTGCCTATATAGTGTTTTTGCAGAAAGCGTTGAATTTCCTGGGGGGAGAGTATGCCTACCATAGTCTGAATCTGTAGTGGTTAGTTTGTAGAAAAAAAATATTTGAGTGCACAATGCGAAATAAAGAAAAAATCTCAAACTAATGGAAGGATGTATAGCGAATGGCGAAATTTTGATCCTTTTGTTTGCATAATTAGAGAAAAATCGTAACTTGCATACGGTTCATTTTAGTTAACTTCCAAAGCTCCTTGTAGGCCGTCCCTAGCGACGGCTTTTTTTTATAACACCCTGCTTGTTACACTTCTACCCCTAAAACATTGCCCCCAATGTTGGGATGTTATTGATCTATTATCTAACTTTGCAAGCCAAATAAAAAGAGGTGCGAAAAGCATGGACAAGTCCTTTGAAAGAACCTACTCCATCAACGTTGCCCGGCTCAAACCCGGCGCCCACGAGGACAGCTTCCTGCTGGACTCCGACTTTTTTAGCCATTTTGCAGGCAGCCTGATTGAAAAGGGGAATGTACGCGCCAATCTCGACCTGATCAGATACGGAACGCACCTGGATGTCACATTCAGATTTGAGGGGCATATATGGCTGCCCTGCGACCGTTGCGGCGAAGAATATTCCCATGCCATCCGGCAGCAGGAACGCATCATATATGCCTTCGATGAAGAGATGAAGTTTGAAGGTTATGAGGTGATGTTTGTGGACCGCATGGAGCCCGCGCTGTCAATTGTGCAGGAATTGTATGATTTTCTCACAATTTCCGTACCTTTGCGGCGTGTACCGGCGCGCGAGGTACATATATGCAATCCGGAAATACTGGCCTTACTGGGCCTGGACCCCGAGGGAAATGAATTGGTGAGAGAAAAAAAAGAAGATGAAATTGACCCCCGCTGGGAAAAACTCAAAAAACTGAAAGACCAGCAGGAATAAATAAGTTGTTTTTTTCGTTGAATTTAACATTTGGCACTTTAAGAGCATAAGATAACATGGCGCATCCTAAACGTAAAATATCGAAAACCCGCAGAGACAAAAGGCGGACTCACCTCAAGCTGAAGGCCAGAACCTATTACCTGGACCCCCAAACAGGTGAGCCCACGCTCTACCACCGCGTATGCCTCGAAAGTGGCTACTACAGAGGCCGTCAGGTGCTGCCGGGCACTGAAGAAGAGTATTAACCCTTTTGGCTTCCGTTGGAAGCCTTTTTTTTGGCCCGGCTCAATGCCGGATCCATACTTTCTCCGTATGTACCTGCCCGTCCTGCAGCAGCTGTAGCAGGTACAGGCCTTCGGCCAGTGAGCCGGTATCAATGTGGGTTGAAAAATAGCCCGTCACCTCCCCCTCAGCCTCAATGCGCTGAACCAACCTGCCCGTATAATCTTTGAGCAAGAGCACAGCCGGCCTTTTGGCTGCCAGCTGGCTTTCTATTCGCAGCACCTCATCTGCCGGGTTGGGAAACACCAGCAGCCTGCCGGGCAACACCCCAGCGGCAGGAACATCAAAGGCATGATGATGAACAAACGCCCCGGGCTGGCTGCAAGCAGTCAGCCAGCAAAGGGCAGCCTCAAAGAGCTGCATGCCCTGGGGGGTCCAGTAAAGGGCCGCATAGTCGTTGAGAAAAAATCCCAGCCTGCGGGCAGGCGCCCGCAAACCTTGCAGCATTTCCTCGCCGGCTTCGTAGCCAAATATGGTCCATTTGCCGGGCTGCCCCGGCAAATGGGCAATGCGCAGCGCACTGGCAGCAGGCTGCCCCCAGGCCATGCGCCTGCCGGAGGAAAAAACGTCCGTACTGCCCTGCATGTGCGCAGCCAGCGCATGGGTCGAATCGGCCAGCTCCAGCCTGCGCTCCACGCCCGAGTGGCCGTAGTGCTTGCCGGGCAGGCTGCCCGTCATCAGCAAATCGTCGTACAGGTAAGGCTCCCAACACAGCAGGGGCACCGCAGTGTGGGTAAAGGTATTGCGCAGCCGACCCGAAAGCACCGTGGATGAAATGACGATGGCCGCCCGGTTGTGGGCATGGCTGCTTTGCGCCTGCTCGTCCAGCACAATGTCCAGCTCATAGCCCAGATCAGTCATGAACTGCTTGAGGCGCACATCGCCCAGCCCCAGGGGCAGCTGGCCCACCACAAAGAGCAGGGTGTCGGGCTGCAGGCAGGCGTTGAAGTCGGGCGAAGCAGGCTGCAGGCACTGGCCGCAGCTGTCCAGCAGGGCCGTGCCGCCGGGCACGCCCGCACAGTCCGGGGGAGGCAGGCTGTCGCCCAGGTTGCTGCTGCCGGGCGTACTCAGCTCAAAAAGCTGCCACAAGCTGCCCGCATCGGGGGAGCGCCCATAGGAAACATCGGCTGTTTGGGGGCCAAAGTGCAGCGAGTCCACAAAGTACGCCTGGGTGCCCAGGCGCCGTACCAACCCGATGAACTCCCCCCCTCCACTCAAGCGGAAGTTGAGGTGGCGCACGCCCTGCCCGGGAGTTTTGTCGGCCCACAGCAGCAGAAAGCCACCAGGGGGGATGGTGGTTTCGGCCGCAGCCGTATCCGGTATGCGCCAGAGGGTGGGGTTTTCGGCTTTATCGGTGAGGTACCACCCGCCTATGTCCACGGCCAGCGTGTCGGCATTGTACAGCTCTATCCAGTCGGCATGGCTGCCGCTTTCGTCGGTGGTGTCGTTTTGGTTGATGGCCATGAACTCATTGATGTACAGCCTGTAGGGGCGCAGGGTATCGTTGAGGGTTTCGGGCCTGTTGGGGGCAGCGGGTGTGGGGTGGGCAAAAGCCACAATGCTGTCGCCTCCATCGGGCAGGCGGCCCTGGGATACGTTGTCCAGCTGAGGTCCAAAGGTGAGCAGGTCCACCAGGTGGAGCTGGTTACCCAGGGGTTGAAACAGGCCGATGAGTTCGCCTCCGGAGTTGAGGCGGAAATTGAGGTGCAGGGGCCCCTGCTGCGGGTCGTTGTCGGCCCACAGCAGCAGGTGGCCGCCGGGCGGAATGGTGGTGAGGGAGTCGAAGCCTGTAGGGATCTGGCAGGCCCGGGGATTGTTCAGGTCGTCGCTGAGGTAGAGGCCGGCAAGGTTGATGCTGGCCGTGTCGGCATTGTAAAGTTCGATCCAGTCGGCATGGCTGCCGCTTTCGTCCGTGGTATCGGCCGTATTGCCTGCCAGCCATTCGTTGATATACAGGCCAGTGATGGGGGCATTGATGGAAAAGGAAGTGCGGTAAATGGCGCTCCATTCCGCGCCATTTTTCACCCTGGCGGCCAGCTCAATGGGGTGGCTGAGCAACAGGGGCTCCAGATAGGGGCGCGCCTGGGGTGAAACTGCGCCGCCGGGCAGGCGGGGGTCGCCCCCGTCCAGGCGGTAATAAATGGTGCCGGTGTCATTGGGGTTGATGATTTGCAGGGGGAAATGGGGGTCCACCAGCCCCCCCTCCACCGCCGGTACCGGCGGTTGTAGGCTGGGGTAGTAGCCGTGCTTCTTCAGCGAGTCGATCAGTTGGGCGGCATTGCCCTGCATCACCTGCAGCACGCGGTTTACCTCCGGCCACCAGTGGGTGTCCCGGCTGCGGGTGGTGCCGTCCTGCAGGGCATCGCCCCAGCGTGCCGACTCGGCCACCACCGCATCGGCGATAAAAAGGGCCAGGCTGCGCCAGCGCGCCTGCTGGGCCGAGTCGGTGAGGGCGCCCTGTGGCCCAAAGCAGTGGGAATATGCCCGGTCGGCAAATTCCATCATGAAGTCGGCATTGTGCTTGACGGCGTTGAAAATGGCCGCTATGGGCGGGCCGCCGCTTTTGTGGCGGCGGAAGGCCTTGGCCACCCAGGCGCCCTCGTGGGCGCCCATTTCTTCATCCCAGCACTGCTCCCCGTCCCAGGCAAAAAAGCGCATGGGCTCCGGATTGGGGCCCATGCGGTGGCTGATGTAGTAGTTGTTGTTGGGCCAGTCCACCATACCCGTGCTCCAGGTCAGCAGCAGGTAGTCGATAAACTGGGGCACATCTACGTACTGGCGAAATTCAGCATAGGTAGCGGAGTCGCGCAGGTCGGCCTGCAGCAGCACACTTCTGAGGTAGTGCCAGCGGCTGCTGTCGCCGGAGATAACGCCATTGTGATTGACCACAAAATATTCCTCATCCCTTCCACCAAAATACTCCTCCATAAATCCCTTGTTGGGGCGTTCGGCCAGGTTGTACAGCCCAAAATACACCGCATTGAGGTAGAGGTGCACAAAGGTGCCGTGGGTACTGCTGCCCGACATCTGTATCTGGCTGTCGCGGTACCACTGGTCGCGTATGAAGGCCGCGCCGTTGGGGATCCAGTTGCGCGCCCAGCTTCGCTGGGTGCCGGCGCGTAGCACCAGTTGGTCGAATTTGTTGGACACGCTGGCCGCATTCAGGGGAGCGGTACGCCGCATGACCTCCGAGCGGAGCTTGGTGGGGCCGTATTGTGCCTTAAACTCCAGGCGGTAGGAACGCTTGAGGTGGCGGTGGCTCACCCCTTCAATGCCCGCATCGGCCTGTTCGTGGGCCTGGGGGGCCTGGGGATAGAGTATCTCTACCGAAACCGGCATTTCGCGCCATCCATCATTCATTTCCCAAAACTCATCCTGCTTCATGCTGAGGCAGACCGTAGGCAAATCTTGCAAGCCCTTGAGCAGGTCGGCTGAGTAGGCCGAATCCTGCGTAATTGCAGGGTCCATTTCGTAGTCCAGCCGGGCCGAATTACCGCGAAAGTCGGTGGCATAAACCGGATTGGGCCAGCCGGGCAGCTCGGCCGGCTGCTGAATGACCTGCCGGAGGAAAATGTAGCTGTGGGTTTCCACCCTGGAGGGCAGGGTATCGAGGTAGGCCCGGGCACGCACCACGCTGCTGCCCTGGATGTGCAGCGGCTGCTGGTACAGGTTGCCGTTTTCGGCTGTGGGAGCACTTCCGTCCAGGGTGTAGTAGATGCGGGAGCCGGCCGTGTCGTGGCTGAGCACCAGCACAAAGGCACTGTCACAAAAGCCACGCGCATGGCTGAAGTGTGGAGGAGAAATTTGCTGGGCATATAGGACAAATTGCCCAAGCATGAGGGAGAAAAAGAACAAGCTCAAATGTTTCATTGTGGCTGAGTCTAAAGTTTTCTATAAGTCGTATCTGTTTTGCGGTGGATAGATTTATGGATTTTGAATGCTGCCGGGAATGCTCCAAAAATAAGTTAATCATTTATGTGGTGCATGTTGGTCATTCAGGTACAACTGGCGAGGCCGATTTTAAGCAAAAATTCATACCCATCAATTTCCCAACAAGATAATATTTAAGAATTAGTTGAACAAACTCAAAGATATTTTTCTTTATGGAAATACACATTATTTTAATACCAGCCTTCAACTAAATGATAAAAGTAACTATTCAGCACCCTCAGGGTGAAAAAAAACAATTGTTGTAAGTTGCTCATTTTCAATGAAATGTATTAACCACCTCCAACTCCTCCTTGAAAAG
>RFHT01000033.1 GCA_003696835.1 Bacteroidota bacterium | reverse complement strand
TGGACCCTTATTTTCAACAAAGATGCCAACATGCGCGGCACGGGCAACTACGACGAGGCCAAGGACGCCCTGCGCATAGAAGTAGCGCCCCAGGAGTTTCCGCTGCCGGTGGAAACCATGACCTTTGTCATAGGCGATGTGACGGATACTTCGGCCAATGTGTATCTCATCTGGGAAAAAACCTCGGTGCCTTTTACCATAGAAGTAGAGAAAACCTGGGAGTAAGGCCCGGGCAAGATCATTCTTTGTCATACCAAGCATTCCCCGCCTCCGGAGGCGGGGAATATTGGTTTTGGGCCCGTCGGGAAGGCTGATTGCCTGCCTTTGCTTCCACCTCGTCCAGCAGCCCTTTGAGGGGGGCTGCATTGGCAGATATTTCTGCCATAATGGCAAGTCGCGTGTCATCTTTCCCGCCAAAAAGGCAATTTTTGGGGCCGTGGCATCAGGATTGTTGATTCTTAGCTGAAAACATAAAAAACAATGTGCTACGGGTTGAAAAGAGGTAGTACAAGCAGTAATCAACCAGGCTATGAGCAACGAAAAACATACCGATGACTACCTTTCTTCTTTTAAGGAAGGCTTCAGTGAAGTAAAGCAGAAGTTGTCAAAAATGGTTGACGACTGGTTTGGCGAAGGAGACTCTCAGGAAGGGGAAATTCGCGTAGCTACCGATGTGTATGAAACCCGCGAGTACTTTGTGATTGAGATAGAACTGCCCGGAGCCAGCAAGCGGGATGTGAGTATGCAGATTGTGGATGAAGAGCTGGTGGTAAAGGGCATCAAAAGGCGGGGCAAAGAGCTGGAAGCTCTGGAAGTTTACCGGCAGGAGCGCCAGTTTGGCGAGTTTTTCCGGCATTTTCCTTTGCCCGACTACATAGAAACCGAAAACATCAAGGCCCAATATGAACACGGGTTGCTGAGTGTACGGTTTCCCAAAACAAACATAGACCCGGAAGAATCTACTTCCGTTGACATTGAATAATCTTATTGTTTAACGAATAAATAAATACGCTAGCAAATGAGCAAGATCATAGGCATAGACTTAGGAACGACCAACTCCTGCGTAGCTGTTATGGAGGGAAATGAGCCCGTAGTGATTGTGAACTCAGAAGGAAAACGGACTACTCCCTCTGCAGTGGCATTTACCAAAGACGGCGAACGCATAGTAGGAGAACAGGCCAAGCGTCAGGCATTGGCTAACCCCACTCGTACCGTTCGCTCCATCAAGCGATTCATGGGGCGTACGTATGAGGAGGTCAAAGGGGAATTGAAAGAGGTGAGCTATGAAGTGGTGCCCGGTAAGAACGGCCTGGCGGTAGTAAAAATAGATGACCGCACCTACACGCCCCAGGAAATTTCGGCCATGATTCTTCAAAAAATGAAGAAAACTGCCGAAGACTACCTGGGCCACGAAGTAAAAGAAGCCGTAATTACCGTACCGGCCTACTTCAACGACTCCCAGCGCAACGCCACCAAGGAGGCCGGTGAAATTGCCGGTATCACGGTGAAGCGCATCATCAACGAGCCCACGGCTGCCGCCCTGGCCTACGGCCTGGACAAGCAGGGCAAAAACATGAAAATCGCCGTGTTTGACCTCGGTGGAGGTACCTTTGATATTTCCATACTCGAGCTGGGCGATGGCGTATTCGAAGTGCTTTCTACCAACGGGGATACCCATCTGGGTGGAGACGACTTCGACAACGTGATCATCGAGTGGCTGGTAGGCGAGTTTGCTCAGGAACACAACGTGGACCTGCGCAAGGACCCCAAAGCCATGCAGCGCCTCAAAGAGGCCGCCGAAAACGCCAAAATAGAGCTCTCCTCGAGAACCTCTACCGAAATCAACCTGCCCTACCTGTCCATGGACCACAGCGGGCCCAAACACCTGGAGCGCACCCTTACCCGGGCCAAGTTTGAGCAGTTGGCCGACAAACTCTTCGACCGCTGCCTGCTGCCCTGCAAGGAAGCCCTCAAGGCTGCCAAGCTGAAGGTAGAGGAAATTGATGAGGTGATTCTCGTAGGGGGTTCTACCCGTATCCCGCGCGTACAAGAAATTGTGAAAAACTTCTTCAAGCGCGAACCCAACAAGAGCGTGAACCCCGACGAAGTGGTGGCCATTGGTGCTGCTATTCAGGGTGGCGTACTGGCCGGAGACGTGAAAGGCGTGTTGCTGCTGGATGTAACCCCGCTCTCTCTGGGTATAGAAACCATGGGCGGCGTGTTTACCAAGCTCATCGAAGCCAACACCACCATTCCGACCAAAAAATCGGAGGTGTTCTCTACGGCTTCGGACAACCAGACTTCGGTGGAGATTCACGTGCTGCAAGGAGAGCGCCCCATGGCCGCCGACAACCGCAGCCTCGGCAAATTCCACCTCGATGGCATCCCGCCTGCACCACGGGGGGTACCCCAGATCGAAGTAACCTTCGATATAGACGCCAACGGGATCCTCAACGTAAGTGCACGCGACAAAGCCACGGGCAAGGAGCAGAAGATCCGCATCGAAGCTTCTACTGGCCTGAGCGAGACGGAAATCGAACGCATGAAGCAGGAAGCCAAGGCCAACGAGGCTGCCGACCGCAAACGCAAAGAGCAGGCTGAAAAGCTCAACACGGCTGATCAGCTCATCTTCAGCACCGAGAAGCAGCTGAGCGAACTGGGCGACAAAGTGCCGGCCAACCACAAAGAGCCCATAGAAGGTGCTTTGAAAGAGCTCAAAGACGCCCACGCCGCCAAAGACTTCGACAAAATCGACGCTGCCACCGCTGCCCTCAACGCAGCCTGGCAGGCTGCCTCGGCCGAACTCTATGGACAGGAAGCCGCTGGAGCTGCCGCTGACGCCAACCAGCAAAGCAGCAACGGACAGCAGAGCGATGAAGCCGAAGTAACCGACGTAGAATTTGAAGAAGTAGATGACAGCAAGTAAGCTCAAGCTTTAATATGTACAAAGCGCCACGCTTTAGCGTGGCGCTTTTTTTTTGTTAAAAAGCGAGCGGGAGACCAATCCTCTTACAACTTTAGGTAAAATTATTTAAAAAATACCCACAAGTGGGTATTGACAGCCGCGTTTTTTAGGCGTATATTTGGGTATAAGCGCTTATTCTGTCTTTTCATCCGAACCGTTCCCATCTTACAGCAGTAAGATTGACCTGTAACGAACCGATGTACGCATTATTAGCTATGGTTTCCCGAAAGCCCTTTCGGGAAAAGGAAGTTGTTTGAACCTCCCGAATTACACAAGTGGTATTTTTTTCTACACACAAAACCCATGTATGTCTTATGAAAACGTTTATCTATGCTTTGAGTCTCACCGCATTGGCTTTGCTCATCTGTATGCCGGTGTATAGTCAGTTTGAGCTCAATCAAACACCTGCCCAAAAAGAACAATTCAGCCATCAACTCCCCAACGGACATCCCGGCCCCCTGGCTTCGGATGCTGAAATCCGGGCCTGGAAGGCCCAGCAGCCCCTGCCCACCTGGGAACCACCCCGGGGATTTGACCAGGCCTCCCGCGTGGCACCCGCCAATGACAACTGTGCCAATGCCATCCCCATCTCCTG
>RFHT01000032.1 GCA_003696835.1 Bacteroidota bacterium | reverse complement strand
ATTTGTTAACTTTGTTAACCAACTTAACTAAGTCAAATGTTTCCGTCCTTATGACCCTTACCCAGGAGCGCAGAGCTGAAGAGGCGAGCAGGCTACGGGCCCATATTCTGGAAGCAACCCATGAGATTGCCAAAGAAGCCGGCTGGGAGTCTGTAACCATTCGCAAAATCGCCCAGAGAATCCGCTACACCAATCCGGTGATTTACCGGCACTTTAAGAACAAAAAGGCCATTCTGGCCCATTTGTGCCTGATGGGGCTGGAAAAACTCCAGGCCTATACCCAGCGCGAAGCGGAGCTTGCTGCCAATGGCCGTGACTGGCTGGAAAAAGGTGCAGAAGGGTATTGGAAGTTTGCCATGGACGAGCCCGAGCTGTACCAGCTGATTTTTTCCGGCAGGTCGCTGGAAAACGAGCTGGAGCCCCTGAGCCAAATGGGGAAAGCCATGTTTCAGGGGGGGATTGAAATGATTCAGCGTATGAATCCCTCGCTCAGTTATGATGAGTGCCACGACTTTCTGGCCAATTTTTTCAGCTTGTTGCACGGTTACGTACATTTGGCCATGCACGACCGGCTGTTTACAGAGGAAGGAGGCCGGCAGGCTGCCCACCGGTCCATGCAGCGCGCTGTAAGGCGGCTCGCTCAGCAAATACGAACGACAACTTCATAATGCGATATATTGCTTTTGTTTATCCAGATTATGTACCTGCTACCTATACTATAATTGAACAATGAAAAAGAAACTCCTTATACTGGGTATCATCCTGCTGGTCATCGGCGGGGTATATAGTGCCTTTTTTGCAAGTAAAAGAGAATTTAACGTACTGGTATTCAGTAAAACAGCCAGTTTTCGCCACGAATCCATAGAAGCGGGCAAACAAGCCATCATGGCCCTGGGAAAAAAACACGGCTTTGGGGTGGATACCACCGAATATGCTGAGATTTTCAAAGAAAAATCCCTGAAGAAATACAAGGTAGTCGTATTTCTCAACACCACCGGCGACGTGCTCAACGATGCCCAGCAAATCGAAATGAACCGCTTTATACAGGCGGGGGGAGGCTTTGTGGGCATACATGCCGCTGCGGATACCGAGTACGACTGGCCCTGGTACGGAGCGCTGGTAGGCGCTTATTTCAACGGCCACCCCCTGGACCCCAATGTGCGCCATGGCGTATTGAAGGTAGTGGACAAGTCGCACGAGTCCACCAAACACCTGCCCGACGAATGGCCGCGCGAAGATGAATGGTACAACTACAAAGACATTCAGCCCGACTTGCAAGTGCTTATTGAGATAGATGAAAACAGCTATGAAGGAGGCACCAACGGCGACTTCCACCCCATGGCCTGGTACCACGAATTTGACGGTGGCCGGGCTTTTTACACCGGTCTGGGCCATACGGTGGAGTCTTACTCGGAGCCCGACTTTCTCAAGCACCTGTGGGGGGGCATCAGCTATGCGGCGGGCGACGGCAAGGCGGTGAATTACAACCTTTCCACCGTTGCTCCCGAGGAAAACCGCTTTTCCAAAGTGGTGCTGGACGACAACCTCTTTGAGCCCATGGAGCTGGAAATTCTTCCCAATGGCAAAATCATCTTTATAGAGCGGCCCGGAAATGTGCGCATTTACGATCCGGCTGCGGATTCCAGCCGCATAGTGGCCCGCATTCCTGTGTTTTACAAACTGGAGGACGGGCTGCTGGGCATGGCACTGGACCCCAACTATGCCAGCAACCAATGGATTTACCTCTTTTATTCCCCTCCCGGAGAAGCAGCCAAACAGCACGTCTCCCGTTTTGTATTTGACCAGGAAAGTGAAACCCTGGACCTGGACTCAGAAAAAGTATTGCTGGAAATTCCCACTCAACGGGATCAGTGCTGCCATTCAGCTGGCAGTATGGAGTTTGGCCCCGACGGCAATTTGTTTATCTCCACCGGCGACAACACCAGCCCGCGCGCCACTGGCTATGCCCCCCTGGATGAACGGGAAGGCCGCTCGGCATGGGATGCCCAAAAGTCTTCTGGCAATACCCATGATTTGAGGGGTAAAATACTGAGAATCAGACCAGAAAAAGACGGTACTTACAGCATTCCTGAGGGGAATTTATTCCCCAAAGACGGCTCCCGGGGCCGGCCCGAAATCTACGTCATGGGCTGCCGCAACCCTTACCGCATTTCCATAGACCAGCACACGGGCTACCTCTACTGGGGAGATGTTGGCCCTGATGCTGGGGAGGACAGCACGAGTCGTGGACCAAGGGGCTACGATGAGGTAAATCAGGCCCGGAAACCCGGATTTTTTGGCTGGCCTTATTTTGTGGGGAAAAACTACGCCTACCACGATTACCGCTACCCCTCACAAAAGGAAACAGCTCCGGCCTTTGACCCTCAAAAGCCCATCAACGAATCGCCCAACAATACCGGCCAGCGTGTGCTGCCTCCGGCTCAGCCTGCTTTTATCTGGTACCCTTATGGCCCTTCCCCCGAATTTCCTCTGGTGAAGGATGGCGGGCGAAATGCCATGGCGGGGCCGGTGTTTTATGCCGGAGATTATCCCGAAAGCGAGCAGCGCTTTCCGGAGTATTACAACGGAAAACTCTTTACCTACGACTGGATGCGGGGCTGGATCATGGCCATTACCATGGATGAGGAGGGCAACTTCGTGCGTATGGAGCCCTTTTTGCCCAGCATGACCCTGAACAACCCCATCGACATGCTGTTTGCCCCCGATGGCTCTCTCTACTTGCTTGAGTACGGCACCCGCTGGTTTGTACAAAACCCCGATGCCCGCCTGGTGCACATCGCCTATATTGCCGGAAACCGCCAGCCGGTGGCGCGCATAAATGCCGATCAGTCCATTGGAGGCAAACCCCTCAGGGTGAAGTTTGACGGCAGTGAGTCTATGGACTTTGACGGGGACGTCCTTACCTATCAATGGAAATTTGACCGGGATGAGGTGCAGTCCACAGAAGTGACCCCTACTTATACCTTTGAGCAGGCAGGCAAATACACCGTTACGCTGCTGGTGAGCGACCCCGAAGGCCAGACGGCCGAGGCCCGTACAGAAATACTGGTGGGCAATGCCCTGCCGCAAATTAGCTGGAACCTCAAAGGCAACCGCAGCTTCTACTGGGACGGGAGTAGCTTTGAGTACGAAGTGAAAGTAAGCGACCCCGAAGACGGCTCCCTGGACGATGGGGGCATCAAGCCGGAACAGGTATCGGTAAGCATAGATTTTCTCGAAAGAGGCAAAGACCTCACCCATATCGCCCAGGGCCACCAGGCCCTGATGGAAGCCTCAGAAGCCATGCTGGGCAAAACCCTCATCGATCAGTCGGACTGCAAGGGCTGCCACCAGATGGATCAGAGCTCAGTAGGGCCATCCTACCGCGATATTAGCCGCAAATACAAAGACGACCTCAAGGCGCTGCCCTATCTGGCCCAAAAGATCGTCAAAGGGGGCGGCGGCGTTTGGGGAGAAGTGGTGATGGCGCCGCACCCCCAGCTCAGCATGAGTGAGGCCGAACAAATGGCCCGCTACCTGCTCAGCCTGGAAAGTGAGGGGAGCTTGGGAAATACCTTGCCGGTAAAAGGGCGCTACACCACCAATGCCCACATAGGCAAGGGCGATGAAGGCTCTTACATCCTCTCGGCCATCTATACCGACCGGGGAGGAGAGGTAATTGGCCCTCTTACAGCCAAACAAACCATTGTGCTGCGTCATTCCAGGGTGCCTGCACCTGATTTTGACGAAATTTACAAAGGCATGGTTTTCGAAGTTACACCCGACATGGCGCCGGGCATAGATCAGGCATTTGAATTGGTGATTTGTCCCCGTGACGCCTGGCTGAAGATGGCACAGCTTGACCTCAGTGGTGTGCAGGCTCTGGAGATATTGGGAGGAGCCATGTCGGCCTTCATGGACGGAGGGATTGTGGAAATCCGGCTGGATGATCCCGAAGGAGAACTCATCGGAACCTGGACCGTGGAAACCAGCCTGACACCGGCCGGCATGCAGCAGCCCAATCTGGTGGAGCTCAAACCCACAGAAGGCATGCATGATTTGTACCTGGTATCTAAAAATGAAGGAGATGGTAACCGACCGGTAGCGGCCCTGCTGTATGTAGAGTTTTTGAACCGGAAACCAAATATGTAAACAGGCCCGGGCATGAGCCCGCTGCCTGGTTAGCTCCAAACATACTACTATGGATTTTTCAGGATTCAACTGGGGGGAAGTGTTCGTTGCAGCCCTTTCCACTTTCGTAGCAGGCTACCTTTGGTACGTTTTGTTGTTTGGCCGCAGTTGGAAGCAACTGCTGGGCTTAAAAGATGAAGCGCTGAAAAAGGGAAATTTCCTGTTGATTTTTGGTTTGTCCTTCCTGCTGGCCTTCATCATTGCCCTCTTTTTGTCTTTTATGATCGAAGTGGTGATGATGCTGGGCTCCGGAGCCCTGGCCGGTGCCGCCTTTGGCGGCCTCATCTGCCTGGTTTTTGTCGCCACCACCTTCGGAATCAACTACCTCTTTGCGCGCCGGCCTTTGAAACTCTACCTCATTGATGTGGGGTACATGCTGGTGGCCTTTATGCTGATGGGGCTCATCATGGGCGCCTGGGTATAAGGCAGGGGGGTTACTGCTTTTGATCCATCATACAGCTTATGAAAAGAAGAAGCTTTCTCCTGCAATCGGGCCTCATGGCAGCAGCCGTTGCCACCGGGGCCAGTGCGTGCCGACCCGCAATGATGTCCGAAGAGCAGGCCATGAACATCAGTAAGGCACCGCCGGAAAACCTCTTTTTCAAGATTTCCCTGGCACAGTGGTCCTTGCACCGTTCCCTCTGGTCGGGTGAGCTGGACAACCTCGACTTTGCCAAAACTGCCAGAGAGCTGGGCATAGAAGGGCTGGAGTACGTCAACCAGTTTTTTTTCGATAAGGCCAAAGATACCGCTTACCTCGGTAAAATGAAGCAGCGCGCAGAGGATGAAGGGTGTAAAAGCCTCATTTTGATGGTGGACCGGGAGGGCAGCCTGGCCGGCAAGCAGCAACAGAGCCGCCTCCAGGCCGTGGAGAACCACTACAAATGGATAGAGGCAGCTGCCTTTTTGGGCTGCCATTCGGTGCGCGTCAATGCCTTTGGCAAAGGCAAGGCAGAAGAAGTGGCCCAAAGGGCCACCGACAGCCTGGCCAGGTTGTGCGAATATGCCGCTCAGGAGGGGCTAAATGTGCTGGTGGAAAATCACGGAGGCTATACCTCAGATGCCGCCTGGCTTTCCGGGGTGATTAAAACAGTGGGAAAAGAAAACTGTGGCACCCTGCCCGACTTTGGCAATTTTACCATCAATCTCTTTCCCTACCGCCAGTACGACCGCTACCAGGGGGTACGCCAGCTCATGCCCTTTGCCAAAGGGGTAAGTGCCAAAAGCCATGACTTTCTGCCTTCCGGCCAGGAGGTGAAAATCGACTTTGGCAACATGCTCCAGATTGTCAGGCAGGCGGGCTATCGGGGCTACATCGGCATAGAATACGAAGGTTACCGCCTCAGCGAGCGTGCAGGCATACTCGCCACCAAAGCATTGCTGATGAGGGGTGGCGAAAATTCAAGGGCGAATTGACTGGGCAATGCCCGGATTCCCCAAACTTTGACCCAATTGACCTCGGTGCCCTCCTTGCGGTTCCCGGGCCCTGAAGGCCTAATCAATAAATTCATGTAGTCTGCTGCATCCTGCATCTCCAGGTACATTGCCTGCAAAAAAATGGCGGGTGGCTGAATTTTGGCCATTGGCCGGGCAACTCCTTCGTATGAAGGAAAAACTCATCTCTAACCATCAGAACTCATGAAACAAACATCCACTCGACTACTGCTGGCAGTATGCCTCATGGTATTGGCGGGTAGCCTGGGCGCCCAGAGCGTCACCCTTCCTCCCAGCGGAGGAAACCAAAAGGCCGAAGTGAGCCAATGGATTGGCCTGGTAAAACTTACCCTCACCTACAGCAGCCCCGACGTAACCGATCCCCAGGGCAACAGCCGCAGGGGCAAAATTTGGGGGCAATTGGTGCCTTATGGCATGGCACCCAACTCCTTTGGCACTGCCAGAGAAATACCCTGGCGGGCCGGCGCCAATGAAAATACCACCTTTACCTGCACCCACGATGTACTGGTTGAAGGCCAGGAACTCAAGGCTGGCACCTACGGCCTGCACCTCATACCGAGGGAAAACGAAGCCTGGACCCTCATTTTCTCCAACAACCACACCGCCTGGGGCAGCTTTTTCTACGATCCGGCCGAAGACGCCCTGCGGGTAGAAGTGCAGCCAGAGGACGCACCCTATACCGAATGGCTGACTTATGAGTTTATCGACCGCCAGCCCAGTGCCGCAGTCTGCGCCCTGAGGTGGGAGGAAAAACAAATCCCCTTCAAAATTGAAGTGCCCAACCTCAACGAGCTGTACGTGGAGAACATGCAGCGGGAGCTTCAGTCCACTGCTGGCTTTAGCTGGCAAGGCTATCAGTCGGCTGCCGCCTTCTGCCTCACCAACAACACCCACCTGGAGCAGGGCTTGGAGTGGGCCGAGGCCGCCGTTTCGGCCCCCTTTATTGGGCAGAAAAACTTTCAGACGCTGGGTACCAGAGGCCTGCTGCAGTACGCCCTGGGAGAAGATGAGCAGGGCCAGGCCAGCCTGATGGCTGCCCTCAAATACGAGGCCCAGCCCTTTCAGTATTACCAGGTGGGTTCCAGCCTGATTGGGATGGAAAAAAATGACGCGGCCTTGGCCTACTTCACAGGCATGGCTGAGAAGCTGCCCGGACACTGGATGAGTTATGCGGGACTGGCTGCCGGCAACCGGGTGACCGGCAACACCAAAGAAGCCCTCAAATACTACAAAAAAGCCCTGGAAGGTGCCCCCCCAAACTGGAAGCCTTCCCTGGAACAACGCATTGCAAGCCTGGAAAATGCCCCATCGGCCAAAAACCGATAGGCCCTTCATTGTCTTCACTTGTGAAGCCACCTTGATGGTTGAACAAGTTATAGCGACGCGAATTTCATACATTTGTATCCATATTTGGGTAAACGTGTGATTTTCGCGTCCTTCATTCTGATGAAAAAGACTCCACTTCACATACAGCATCCTGCTTTTCTGTCTGCACGCCATTTGTTTTGGCTCAACCTGGTATTTTGGCTCATACTGGCACTGATCGATGGCTTTCAGGGGTATATGTTTGCCAGAAACAACGGTGAGACCTACCTTTTTCCCCAGCGGCCTGCTTTTGTGCTAGCCTATTTTTTTTCGTTTTGGGTATTGAGTTTTTTGCTCTATAGGTTGTTTGTTCGCATTCATGCCATTCCCTGGAGAAAGGCACTATACATTCTTCTGCCCATGAGCCTGCTGGTGGGTTTGGTTCATTTGCTGATCAGTATAGGGGGCAATATGCTGCTGGTGAGGCTGTGGTATGCCCTGCATCCTGCTTTAGACAATCCGTATTCCAGGCCTTTTGGGGAAGCATTGCGCATCAATTTGGAAAACTGGTATCCCATGATGTTCAATGGTTTCCTGATTTTCTGGATGGTGATGGCCATATTGTATGGCTTGAACTTTTATGCCCGCTACCGAAGACAGCAAACACATGCCCTGGAGCTGGCCAGCCAACTTAGCCAGGCCCAGCTTCAGAGCCTGCGCATGCAACTGCGGCCACACTTTCTGTTCAATGCCCTCAACACCATTGCCATGATGATACGCCGCCAAAAAGGGGCAGAAGCCGTGGAAATGATTTCTGGCCTGAGCGATCTGCTAAGGGCCAGTCTGCAGCAGGAAGGCAGGCAACTGGTGAGCTTGGAAGAAGAACTGGCATTTTTGAAAAAATATCTCCAAATTGAATCCATACGTTTTCAGGATCAGCTTCATATTAGCTGGCAGATTGAGGAGCAAAGCCGGCTGGCAAAGGTGCCCGCTTTGTTGCTGCAGCCCATTGTAGAAAATGCCTTTAAGCACGGAATTTCCCGCCACCTGGGAAAAGCCAGCCTGCATATCGAAAGCAGGATGCAGCAGTCCTCCCTTCATTTGCTGGTAGCCAACACCGGCCCTCCTCTTCCTGAAGGGTGGAATTTGCAGCAGCATGCCAAGATTGGCCTGAGCAATACCCTTAGCCGGTTGAAAGAGCTGTATGAGGAAGCGTTTGAGTTTTCCCTGCACAATCGGGAAGCTGGCGGTGTAGCAGTAAGGCTTAGCATCCCCCAAACGAAGTAAACAAGCATGCAAATACGTACCCTGATCATAGACGATGAAGCCGAAGCCAGAGCCGGAATCAAACTGCTGTTGGCCCGTGATGAGGAAATCCGTATCGTGGGCAGCTGCAGCAATGGTCTCGAGGCCATTGAGGCCATTACCGCCCATCAGCCCCAACTTCTGTTGCTGGATATACAAATGCCCGAGATCAATGGGTTTGAAGTGCTGGGCAGCCTGCCTCCCACCAACATGCCCGCCGTGATTTTTATCACAGCTTATGACCAGTATGCCCTCAGGGCATTTGACATTCACGCCATCGACTATTTGCTCAAGCCCTTCACCGACCAGCGGTTTTTTGAAGCGATTCGACATGCCAAAAACCACATACAATCTGCTTCTGCTGCCCAAATTCACCAAAACTTGCGGGCCCTGCTGGCACATTATCAGCAAAAGCTGCCCAGGGAAGAACTCCCCCGCCTCGTGCATGAGTCCCAACAGCAACCTGAAAGAATGGTCATCAAGTCGGAGGGCAGCATTATTTTTCTGCCCATAGCAGACATTCAGTGGATTGAGGCGCATGATTATTACATCAAAATTCACCTGGAACATCAAAGCTATCTGCTGAGGGAAAGCATGAAACGCATACTGCAAAGGTTGCCTGCCCAAAAGTTTTGCCGCATTCACAAATCCAGCATTGTCAACCTGAATTTTGTGCAGGAACTCCAGCCAGTGTTTAATGGAGAGTATGCAGTGGTGATGCAAAATGGAGAGAAACTCAAACTGAGTCGTGGGTACAGGAAAGCATTTTTTGAAAAAATACGTCCGCTGTAGTACTACTCGAAATTGGGGATCTCCCTGCTTTCTGTCAAACAGGCGTAGATTTTGTTTTGTGAAATGAGATGACGAGATTGACAAATATTTGTTTATTTTTTCCCGACTAACTCATGCCCAATTCAGCCAAAGTCATACTGTGTCCTAGCTGTGGTGCCTCTACGGCCCCTAAAAATGAGCGTTGCGATTACTGCGGCAACTACTTGCTTCACCTCACTTTCCTGGAAAGGCGATCTCCCAAATCTGCGGAGCAAGTTGAAAGAGACGAACATTTCCGCTATTATAATTCCCTCAAGTGGCTGTATCAGCTGGCCATTGTCGTGGGTCTGAGCATGGCGGTCTATATCTATCTGATAGCATTTGACGATTTTTCTGAAACCGAAATGGTGAATTTATCTCCGCTGTGGTTTCTCCTTTTCAACTTTGGCATTTCGGGCCTGTACACCGAAAAAGCCGTGCGCTTCATCCTGGATCACAAGGCGAATACCTTTGCCGAAGGGCTGAGCATGTCCACCCAGTCACTCATTCCCCTGTTTCGGATTGTGGTTTATATCGTGTTCCTCCCTCCTTTTTTGTTACTGAGTTTGAAGAAACTCAGTTCGCCTCTGCTCATCAGCCTGCTTACCACCCTGTTTTGGGGGGTGGGGCTTTATGTATTTTTAATGGGGATATTTCCATCCCTCTAGCATAAAAAGGAACACTGGGGCACTTATTGCTCAAAGGGATAACGCAGCCCCCATTCCTTTCTGAGGCGGTCCATCATGGCCATGATGCGCAAGCTTTCATCCAGAGGCATCACATCGCTTTCCAGCATGCCCGCGTCCAGGCAGTTCATCACCTCTTCGGCCTGAAACTGAAGGCCGGTGGACGGATATGGAAAATCAAACACCTGGGGTTTTTGCTCAGGCAGGTGCACAATGAGCTGCTGCGCCCGCCAGAACAAGGGCAACTCTACCATGCCAGATGTACCAATGACAAAGGCCGACTTTTGGAAGTCAGCGGTAAAGGCTGCCTGCAGGCTGGCTATTTCCCCTCCTTCATAGCCAAACAAATAAGCTGCTTGCTGATCAACGCCAGTAGGGGCAAGCTGAGCAAAGCTACTTACGTGCACAGGTTCCCGGCCAAAAATCATATAGGCAAAGGCAATGGGATAAATGCCAATGTCCAGCAGGGCGCCTCCGGCCAGCTCTGGGTTGTAGGTACGCTTTTGAGGATCAAAGGGCGCCTTAAAGCTGAAATCGGCCTGCAATTTCACGATCTTTCCCAAACGGCCTGCTTGTATCCATTTCCGCAGCTCCACAATGGCCGGAATAAATCGGGTCCACATGGCTTCCATGAGAAAGAGTTGCTGCTCCCTGGCAAGCCCCACCAGTTGTTCGGCCTGCTGCAGGTTGACTGTCAGGGGCTTTTCGCATAATACCGCTTTGCCCTGCTTCAGGCAGAGGCTGGCACCAGGCAGGTGAAAAGGATGAGGAGTGGCTACATACACCACATCCACCTCCGGGTGGGCAGCCACTTGCTCGTAGCTGCCAAAAGCATGTTTGGCTCCATGGGTGCGGGCAAAGCTTTCAGCCTTTTCCTGGCTGCGGGAGCCCACGGCAAAAAGCTCTGCCCGGGGCAGGGTAGCCAGCCCCAGGGCAAATTTATTAGCTATTTTGCCGGTTCCCAGTATGCCCCATTTGAAGGTTTTGCCCATTACTAAATGGTCCAGGCGATATTATTCACCTCTTCTACGGGCATGCAGGGATCATACCGGCCCGGAATGGGATCAAAGTTGAGCACATTTTTGCCCACCAGCTCCGAAGTAAAATAGCCCGTAAAGGTCAGGCCCTTTAGCTCGTGAAAGAAGGTATTGCGTTTGCCAACAGCTGCTTCGGCCATTTGTTTGAGGTAAGCAGTTTGCTGCTCGGGAGCCAAATCGGCGAAGCTTTTCTGGTGGGCCGCCTGGCAGTCGGTTTCTACCTGGGTGAGCCCGGCCATGAAGATGTCCTGCTCCGCTTTTTCTTTGTATTTGGCCAGCATCACGTCTATGAATTCCGTTACGCCTGCATCTTTGGCCCCGGGGGTATCCGTAGCGGGGATCAGGGTTTCGGCCAGGGCATCTACCACGGGTATCATTTCCTTGGTGAGAAATTGTGGCTGCCAGTTGGGTTTGTTGGAGGCCTTGCAGCCAGCCAGTACGCCCGCTACGGTGGAAGCAGACAGCAACCCTCCCATCAGGAGAGCAGTATGTTTGAGGGCATCTCTTCTGTCCATATTGGTCAATATTTTGAGGGACCAGACCGTCCCCTGGATTCAACAAAAATTACAGATTGAGTTTTTTCATTTCGCTTACGGCATAGTCCACCGCTCTGGCAGTGAGGGCCATATAGGTCAGGGAGGGGTTTACGCAGGAAGCCGAGGTCATGCAGGCGCCATCCGTTACAAACACATTGGGTACGGCGTGCATTTGGTTCCATTTGTTGAGCACCGATGTTTTGGGATCGCGTCCCATGCGGGCAGTGCCCATTTCGTGTATGCCCAGGCCGGGCCAGCTGCCTGCCTGGTAGGTGGATACTTGTTTGAGGCCGGCGGCTTCCAGCATTTCGGCAGCGGCATTGGCCATGTCCTCCTGCATCTTTTTTTCATTCTCTTTGAATTCCGCATCAAAGGTTACCGTTGGCAGGCCCCATTTGTCGCGCACCTCTTCATTGATGTACATTTTATTCTCATGGTAGGGCAGGCATTCGCCAAAACCCGTGAGCCCCATTTGCCAGGGACCAGGGGTGATGAGTTCGTCTTTGAAATCTCCCCCGAATTTGGTGAGCTCTGCCACATAGCGGGTCCAGTTTTGGCGGCTTGCCCCTCCCTGGTAGCCAAAGCCCCGCAGATACTCTTTGCGCTGGCTCTTTTTGTCGAGGTTTCTGAAACGAGGGATATATATGCCTCCTGGGCGCCTGCCGCGGTAGTATTTGTCGGCAAAACCATCGTAAATACCTCTGGCGCCCACCCGGAAGTGGTGGTCCATGAGGTTGTGGCCCAGCTCGCCGCTGTCATTGCCCAGCCCGTTGGGAAAACGCCGCGACTTGGAGTTGAGCAGGATAAAGGTAGAAGCTATGGCCGAGGCACAGCAGAAAATGACCTTGGCATAAAACTCCTTATGCTCATTGGTTTGGGCATCCAGTACACGTACGCCTGTGGCTTTGCCTTTGTCATTGTCATAAATAATTTCATACACGATGGAATAGGGCCGCAGGGTGAGATTGCCCGTGGCATAGGCAGCTGGCAGGGTAGCCACATTGCTGCTGAAATAAGCCCCGAAAGGACAGCCCCTGATGCACCTGTTGCGAAACTGGCACCTGGTGCGCCCGTTATGGTCAACCGAAAGGTTAGCTATGCGCCCCAGCGTCATGACGCGGCCGTTGAAATTTTCGGCTATTTTTCCCCTTACATGTTCCTCCAGGCAATTCATTTTAAAAGGGGGCAAAAAGTTGCCGTCGGGAAGCTGAGGCAGCCCTTCTTTCCTTCCCGTAATGCCCGCAAAACCCTCCACATAGTCGTACCACTTTTCCACGTCTTTGTACCGTATAGGCCAGTCCACGCCAAAGCCGTCCTTGGCATTGGCTTCAAAGTCCAGGTCGCTCCAGCGGTAGGAGTGACGCCCCCACATGATGGACCTGCCCCCCACGTGATACCCCCGCATCCAGTCAAAGCGCTTGACCTCGCTATAGGGGTTTTCCAGGTCGTTTACAAACCAGTGGGCCGATTCGGCCCGTATGGTATAGCCGGTTCGGCTTTGTTTGGGGTATTTTTTGAGTTCTTCCAGCGGGAGCTGGCCACGGCCCTCAGAATCCCAGGCCTCCATGTTGGCAGTGGGGTACTCGCCGTGTTTGACGTCCCGGCCGCGTTCCAGCAGCAGGGTTTTCAGGCCCTTTTCGGTCAGTTCTTTGGCAGCCCAGCCACCACTGATACCGGAGCCGATCACAATGGCATCAAAAGTTGTCTCTTCCGTTTCGTTCTGATAGTACATAAGTCAATAGATTTGAGTTGGGAATTTAGGGGGGAAAACTTAATTGTCCAAATACAATCCGGTTCCTAAATCGCAGCCGACTCGCAGATGTAATCGGGAATAATGCCTGTAGCCTCAATTTTTATTTCGACGTCTTTGGGCAAAGTATTGCCCGACAGCACCAGGGCGGTATCAATGCCGAATTTGTTGCCCCCAATGATGTCGGTGTGCAGGGTATCGCCCACCATGAGGATGTCCTCTTTGGTTACTTGCTGGTGCTGCTGTATGTGTTCAAAGGCAAAGTTGAACATTTGGGCGTCGGGCTTGCCAAATCGAATAAATTTCTTTTGCACCACATACTCAATGAGCTCACCCAGCCCACCTATGGCCAGGGCTACCTGCTCCCTGGATACCGGGTAGGTAATATCCGTATTGGCCACAATAACGGGCATGTTTTTTTGCCGAAGCAGGTTGATGGTTTTGTT
>RFHT01000031.1 GCA_003696835.1 Bacteroidota bacterium | reverse complement strand
CTATCCCTGCTACCCCACCCTTAGTGGGCTAAGGGAAGCAATGGCTGCCCATCCTCTGTACGGATGGCTTTGCTTGCTACTCACTCTTTCACCAACTTCACTTCCAGTTCGTTTCCATCTACCCACAACTTACCAAAATACACCCCCGCAGCCAGTTGGCTCACATCCAACTGCAGGTTATTGAGGCCCCGGTGGCCGGAAAAGGCATAGTGGCCCACCTGCTGCCCCAGGGCATTGAGCAGGCGCAGCTTCAGGTCGGCATCTTGCGGCAGCTGTACATCAATCTGTACCTGCTGGCGGGCTGGGATGGGGTACACCTGTACCACCCGGAAGGCGTGCTGCGCCTGCAGCAGGGCCGAGCGAATGGAGGAATAGTGAAACCCTCCCGCCACATCCACCTGCTTCAGGCGGTAGTAATAGCGGGTGTTGAACTGCACCTCGGTATCGTCAAAGCGGTACTGCCCGCCTGCTTCTCCCTTCGTATTCACCCAGCCCAGCGCCTCAAAGCGCAGGCTGTCGCGGCTGCGCTCCACCTCAAAGCCCGAATTGTTGATTTCGGCTCCGGTGAGCCAGTCCAGGCGGATGAGGTTGCCTTCGGGATGGGCACGAAAGTCCAGGAAGCTCACCGGCAGCGGACAGTCGGGCCCTATTTCAGCCGATACCAGGTCGGTACAACCCAGGCCATCCGTTACTTCAATGACGTAGGTGCCAGACTCCAGGCCCGAATGAGAGGGGCCGGAAAGGGGAGGATTGGTTTGCCAGGTATAGGTATAATTGCCGTCTCCTCCCGTAGCGTTTACGGTAATGGCACCATCGTTCACGGCGCAGGAAGTGGCATTCTGCACACTCACCACGCTGAGGTCCACCGGCGACTGAGGCCCCACGATGGAAAAGGGCATGCTGCCGGTACAGCCATTTTCGTCGGTAACGGTGACCGTATAAATGGTGTCGGGCACCAGGCCGGAGGTAAAGCTGGAGTCGGTGAGGGAGGGATGGTCCCAGTTGTACTGGTAGGGGCCATTGCCGCCAAAGGCATTGACCTGCACACTGCCAAAGTTGTTGCAGTCGGAATCGGTAAACGTGAGCATATCCACCCCTACGGGGGAAGGCTCGGATACTTCGACCGTATCCGTGACCACGCAGCCATTTTGATCGGAGACAGTAAAGCCATATCTGCCGGCCGGCAGGTTGGAGGCTGTAGGGCCGGTGCCCACATTGTTTTGCCAGGTATAGGTGTAGCCGGGCTGCCCGCCTGTTACGCTGAGGGTAACGGAGCCATCGGCAAAGCCGGCACAGGTAGCGGGCACAAGGCTGCTGGGCCCCACCGTGAGGTTGGAGGGAGCCGCCGACACGAATACGCCCAGGGAATCGGAGCAGCCGCTGCCCTGATCGGTGACCACCACCTGGTAGGCGCCGGACGCCAGGTTGACGGCCTCGCTTTGGGTGGAAGGCGGGTTGGTATTCCAGGAATAGGTGTAGGGGCCAATGCCGCCTGTGGCAAACACCTCGGCGGCGCCGTTGGCGCCGCACAGGGCATCGGCTGTGATGCTACTGAGACTCAGCTCATTGACCACCACATTGACCGTGCCCACATCGTAACAATAGCCGCTGGTATCAAAGGCCGTGACGGTATAGGTAAAATCAATGGGGGGATTGGCCAGTACACTGTCGCCCGTGGTGGCGCTAAGGCCATTGGCCGGTGCCCACTGGTAGGTGGCGCCTCCGCTGGCCACCAGCGTGGTGCCTCCGCTGCCCGTACAAATGGTGGTATCGCCCGCGAGCACCAGAGAGGGCTGTTCCTCCACAATCAGCACGAGGGTATCGATTTCCGAAAGGCCGCAGCAATCTGTTTCATACTGAAGCTGTATGTTGTAGGTGCCTGGCGTATTGAAGGTGACATTGCTCAAACTCTGAAAGGTCTCCCCCGAATACGTATTGGGCGTAGCCCCGCCGTCCAGGTTCCAGTGGTAGGTGTAGTTAAAACCACCGTTGAGGGCTTCAAAGTCCGTGGCTTCTCCGGCGCAAATGTGGTAGGTATTGTTTTCCAGGCGCGCCGAGGAAGCACTTTGAGGAATGGGGTTATCGGGCAATTCGATATTAGCAAAATCGGTGTAGAGGTCGGCTGCATAGCGCAGGGTTTGCCGGCCCGTAGCGGTAAACTGGGTAGTTACGGCTGCGCCGGTGAGGTTCCTGGGCGCCGAGTTGGGGCCAAAGTCCCACAGGCCGCTGGCTACAGAGCTGAAGTCCACATCTTTATTGACACAGGAAACATTTTCCATGAAAATTTCGGCCTGGGTAGCCAGGGCAAAGTTGATGTCTGTGATGGTAGGAGGCGTTCCGTTTTGGTAGAGGGCCATGGATTCTCCGTTTGAGCCTGCCCCCCCATTGCCGCCGTTGCCGCCGTTACCGCCATCACCGCCGTCGCCGCCTTCGCCTACGTCCTGGTTGCCCTGTATGGCGCCATTGCCGCCTATGCCTCCCAGGCCGCCTGTGCCACCGGGGCCACCGGGGCCGCCCATACCGGCCGTGCCGGCCTGCAGGTTACAGTTGTTGAACACGCCATTGGCACCATTCATGAACAAATACACCCCGTAGGAAGAGCCCCCGCCGGTGCCGCCGGTGCCGCCTGCGCCCCCCTGGCCGCCGCCGCCACCACCGCCGCCACCATTGCCGGCGCCATTGAGTACAAAGCTGCCGTCCTGGCCGCCGCCGCCACCACCGCCAGTGCCGCCCTTGCCGCCCAGGCCGTCGGCACCGTCGGTGCCATTGCCGGGAATCCAGAAGCCGCCGCTGTGCATGCCGGTACCGGCAGTGCCGTTGGCGCCGTCAGTCCCATCAAAGCCATCGGTGCCATTGGCCCCGTCAAAGCCTGTATTGTTGTGACTGGCACCGCCAGTACCGCCACAACAGGTGGGCGTGAGCCCGAAATTGGCGCCGCCATTGCCGCCATTGCCGCCGTCGCCGGGACCTTCCCCGCCGGCGGCTCCGCCGCCGCCGCCACCTCCTGCCCGCAGATCAGGGGCATCCAGCCCATTGGCACCCGGAGGGCCGTCCATACAGCAGCTTTTGGGCCCTGCAGGAAAGACACGCGAGAAACAACAGTTGTTGCCCTGACCGTCGTTGTTGTCCACTCCGGCTGCTCCACCCGAGTTGGGGTTGCCGCCACCATCACCCCCATTGCCGCCGTTCCCGGCCAGGTCCTGCTGGTCGGCACTGCCATTGCTGCCGTTGTCGCCGTGGGCGCCATTTACGCCATTGGCCCCGTTGGTGCCTGCCTGCCCATCAGCTCCATCGCCTGCTATGATCTGGCAGCGTACAAACTGGTAGTCGGAGCAATTGGTCAAATGCACCCCATAGGTAGAAGTGCCGGGATCAATGGCATGGTCGGTTTCAATGGTGAGGTCCTGAAAGCGGAAGTTACTGGCGCCGTTCAGGTAAATACCCACGATGCGCTGCTGGTTGGCCAGTCCTTCGGGATTGGCCGCCGTGCGAAAAATGGTGGTGGCACCCGCCCGGCTGGTCTTGCGCCAGCCGTTGGAGGGTTCGAAGCCCCCTTCCAGGGTGATGTTACCCGCAATACTGGTGATGGGGTTGTCGATGGTGTAGGTGCCTACGGCCATTTTGATGATGCTGTTGCTGCAACTGGCCAGACTGATGGCATCCAGCAGGCTGGCCGGATCGCTTTGGGTACCCGCTCCCGTACCAGTGGGGCTGGCATACACCACCACACAGGCATTGCTGCTGGGCTCATTGACCCGCACAATGGCCGAGTCGGTATTCATGCAGCCAAAGGCATTCTGAATGGTGACCGAGTAGGTAGAGGTGCTAGCCGGTGTCACTGTGGTGGTGGGTGTAGTGGTGCCGTTGCTCCAGAGGTAGCTGCTGGCGCCGGGGGCATCAGCTGTGAGGGTAACACTGCCTCCGGGGCAAATATAGCGGGCCGTGGGGCTCACGTTCAGGTCGGGAATATCCGATACCGCCACCGTGACGAAGTCGGTGAGTTCGCAGCCATCGCTAAAAGTAGTGGTCAAAGAATATACGGTCGTAATAGCCGGTGAAGCCGTGGGGCTGGCGATGTTGGGGGCCGACAAGCCCGTGGTGGGCGTCCAGCTGTAGCTGAGGGCGCCAGTAGAAGTGGGGTTGAGGGTGGTGGTTTGGCCGGGGCATATCGTTTCGTCCGGGCCGGCATCCAGGGTATTAGTGGTTTCAAATACTTCTATCACATAGGAATAAATGCGCGATCCCCGCAGCAAACAGGCGTCGTCCTTTACTTCGACGGTAAAAAAATGGGTGCCCACATCATTGGCTGTGGTAGGCCAGCAGAAAGTGGCACCGGGCGCTGTGCTGCCGTTGTTGGTGATGGTAAAGGTGCCGTTCGGAATGCCGTTGTTCCAGGCCATTTCGATGTTGTCGCCGTTGATGTCGGTGCCAAAGATGTCGAAGCATACATTGGAACCCTTACATACCGAGATGCTGTAGCTGCTGGTGCCGTTAATGCCCGAAGAAACCGGAGGCGTGTTGTTGCAGTTGACCACGCTGAACTGCATATCGCGCACCACTTCTCCTATTTTTACGCCATTTCGAAATTCTTCCACCTGTACGCATATCACCCCAATCTGAATACCCACGGGGGTAAAGCGGATTTCGCCCGTAACCGGGTCCAGGGTAACCCCCGAGGCCGTAGCCAGGGGTGCTACGGCAGAGTGTCCGCCTGCATAGGGCACCGACTCGCCTACATCGGTGAGGCAGTTGGTGAGTGAAAAGACCAGGCTGTCGCCGTCGGGGTCGGTTACGCTGTGGTTATACACCACTTCCACACCATCGCACACAATGGGGGTGGGGATGTTGTTGAATACAGGCGAATTGTTACAGGGGGCAATGGTATTGTCGAGATTGGCGGTTACAAAGAGGTCCAGGTTGCCGGGGTTATTCAGGGTGGTAATGCCAAAGTTGCGGCAGCACTGCTCCCAGGTGAGCAGCCAGTCGTTGCCGCAGCCGTCGGGCAGGTCGATCACCACCTCGTAGGTGTGCTGCTCAATGCCAAAGGGGCTGGTGCCCCCCGAGCAGGCGCTGGTGGCACTGGGGCAGATAGGCGTCACGTCCACGAAGGTGGACTGCTTGGGCATGGGCACCTCCGCACTCACATTGCAGGTTACGGAGCTGTAGGTGAGCATCTGGGAAGTGTCGGGGTCTATGCCTGAGCAGTCGCGAAAGAAGGTGAGAAAGACCCGGTACTGGTTGGGGCCAATACAGCTATAGGTGATGTCGGCTCCCATTCCATGAGAAGCAAGTGCAGATGGAGCGGTGATGCCCAGCAGGGCAAAACAACCTATCCCTAAGCATAAAAATCGGAGGAAACGGCAATGGATATTCATGAGCTTCAAGCGTTTGCATGCACGGAAAGAGAACATGACCGGCAGCAAAGGCCAAAGCCGACCCGTGTAAGGGCTGGGGAAGTTTTCAATAGCATGATACCGCCAGTCAGTGTCAGGGAAAAGCGCATTGCAGTAATTAAACTAATACATTTGGGAGAAATAATCAACCGAAGGTTGCCGGTAGTATTTCAAGTTACAGGGCACAAATTCCCTCCATTGGTAACACAGCAGGGAAAAATCCTAATGAATGCCTGTAAGGAAGTGCATGTATTAGTGTTGAAAATATAACTGCTCAGGGGAAAGATTATTGTTGTTTCAGAGCGAAATATTCCGAACGCCTGTAACTCAATAGGATTCTGTCTCGTTGGGAAAATTGCGCGATTTGACGTCGGCAATGTACTGGCTAAAGGCCGCTTTCATCACATCGTAGAGGTCGGCATAGCGCCTCAAAAAACGCGGGCTGAATTCCTTGTTGATGCCCAGCATGTCGTGGGTTACCAGCACCTGCCCGTCGCAGCCTGCACCTGCACCTATACCGATGGTGGGTATTTCCAGGGCCTCGCTCACCTCTGTGGCCAGCTGGGCGGGAATTTTTTCCAGCACAATGCCAAAACAACCCGCTTTTTGCAGCTTGAGGGCGTCTTCTATGAGCTCGTGGGCCTCTTGTTCTTCTTTGGCCCGCACGGTGTAGGTGCCGTATTTGTAAATAGACTGCGGCATGAGCCCCAGGTGGCCCATTACCGGAATGCCGGCCGACACAATGCGCTTCACCGAATCCACAATAAAAGAGCCACCCTCCATTTTGATGGCATGTGCACCCGCCTCTTTCATGATGCGGATGGCGCTTTTGAGGGCATTTTTGGAGTCGCCCTGGTAGCAGCCAAAGGGCAGGTCCACCACCACCAGGGCCCGCTTCACAGCGCGCACCACCGCACTGGCATGGTCAATCATCTGATCCAGGGTGATGGGCAGGGTAGTTTCATGCCCATGTATGACGTTGGAAGCTGAATCGCCTACCAGAATGACATCAATGCCGGCATCGTCAATGATGCGTGCAAAAGAAAAATCGTAAGCCGTGAGCATGGATATTTTCTCTCCCCGGGTCTTCATTTCCCGCAGCCGGTGGGTGGTTACCTTTCGCTTATTAGTTTTTTGAGCCGTTGACATAGCAGTACAGGGTTAATATTAGCAGGGTATAATTAACGTAAGAAAGCCCATTTTCCCTAAAAATAAGCGAAAATCTTCCCCAAATATGTCTGCTGCCTTACCAGGGGCACGCTTTCACAACCGCTTGAACATCAGCAGCCGGAAGTCCATGACCTCCTCGCCGGGAATTTCCAGGGCTTTGAGCACCAGCTGCCCCCGGCCTTTTTCGAGCTGCATGCTGCCCAGCTCAAGGGCTTTGAAGTCCTTGACGTAAGACTCCGTGCGGGGAGCGCGGTCGTGCTCCATGCCGGTGAGGGGCGGGTCGTGGGCCTGGCTGATGCGGCCCTGCAGGCTTTGGGTGCCAAAGCGAAGCTCAAAACGGGCACCCACGTCTTCGGGTTTGCAGGTGTAGTACAGCACCACCTCAAAGTTGCCCGAAGCGGGCACTTCTGCCTCCCAGGTGATGGAATCCTGCAGGCTGGTCCAGTTGGTGAAAAAAGAGCAGTTGGGGTAGCGGTTGGAGCGCTGAATGTGGCCGTGGGCAATGCCGTCGCGGGCGGGCATCTGAGTATAGACCGCATCGGGATGCCCCAGAATAAAGGGACGTCTATCCGCTTGGGGCAGCTCGGCGACCACCGTGGCCACCCATTTTTCTTTTGCCGCGATGAGGCGGGCCGCCACCTCGGGCAATTGGGCGGCCACATTGGTGCGCTGGCCGGGATCGGCCTGCATGTCGAACAGCTGGTTTTCGTGGTCGAGGCGGTACTGCTGGCTGCGCACGCTGGTACGCCCCCGCCAGTGATTGTAGATGAAGCGCTCAGGCCACTGGGCGGCCTGCCCCAGCAGCAGGGGTTTGAGGCTGATGCCATCCAGGGGTTTTTGGGTTTGGCAGGGGATGCCGGCCAGGTCGGAGAGCGTAGGCAAAAAATCGATGGCAGCAGCTATGTGAGGGAGGTGTTGCCCGGCCGGGATCTGGCCTTTCCAGCGGATCATGGTGGGGGAGCGCACCCCGCCTTCATCAGTAGCGCCTTTGCGGCCTTTCATGCCGCCATTCCAGCGCCAGCCGTTGGGGCCGTTATCCGACAGGTACACCACGATGGTGTTTTCTGCCAGCCCCAACTCTTCCAGCCTGGCCATGAGCCTGCCCACATTCCAGTCGATGTTTTCGCATAAAGCCAGAGCCGCCCGCAGGTGCAGGGAGTCTTCTTTTTCCGGCTCGCGGTGGTGCATGTTCAGGGTTTTGCCTTCAAATTTTTTCCACCAGCGGTCGGGCACCTGCATAGGGCTGTGGGGGGTATTGAAGGGCAGATACAGAAAGAAGGGATCCTCCTGATGTTGTTCCATAAAGCTCATGGCGTGTTCGGTTAAGTCGTCTATGATAAAGCCATTGCCCTTCACCAGGCGGCCGTTGTGCTCCAGTACCGGGCTGAAATAGTTGCCCCAATGGCCTGAGCAAAAGCCGTAATAATCCTCAAAGCCCCTGCCATTGGGGTGGTAGGGATACTGCATACCATTGTGCCATTTGCCATAAGCAGCTGTGGCATAGCCTGCCCGCTGAAATACCTCTGCAATGGTGGTTTCGTCCAGGTCCAGGCGTTCGCCTCCGGCCGAGGTGCTGCTCACCCCCGTGCGGGGGTGATAGCGCCCGGTGAGAAACTCGGCCCGTGTGGGCGAGCACACCGGCGACACGTAAAAATGATCAAATACGACCCCTTCCGCCGCCAGGCGGTCAATGTGGGGCGTTTGCAGGTTGGTGTTGCCGTTGAGGCTGAGGTCGCCCCAGCCCTGGTCGTCGGTGAGGATAAACAATACATTGGGTTTTTTACCCGCCTCGGAGGGGACCGCACCCGGCTGGCAGCCCATCAGGGCCCACACCCATGCCAGGCACAGCAGGTAGAAAGTGGAGGTAGAAAATGACATGTGTTTGAAGGGGGTTACACCGATTAGGTTTCGGATTGAATGAAACATACAAACAGCCTTGCAGCGGCATGGCCGCAGAAGACCATGAACTGAAAAATATGCAACGGATACTGGAAGAGACCCTTGCCAGAGGCGCACTCCCCTCACACCCTTTCTCGTTTTGACGGTTTAGAATCTGCCGGCTTTTCCTGTTGGGCCGGGGCTTCGGCTGGAGGAATGCCGGGCTGAGGCACCTCGCCGGCCGTTGAGGGAGGAGTGGCCGGAGCCGTTTTCACCGGACGTGGCAACACCTCCTCGGGAAAGGGAAACAAAATGGTGGAATTCTTTTCTGCGGCAATGTTGGCCAGGGTTTGGTACAGCCTGAGTTTAATGGCTGAAGGCGACTGGTCGATGAGCTTGCCCGCTTTGAGCAGGGTGGCAGCGGCCTGTTCTTCGGCCTGGGCCAGAATCACCCGCGCCCTGCGCGAGCGCTCGGCTTCGGCCTGGTTGGCCATCATGCGGCGCATGTTTTCGGGCAGCGTGATGTCCTTGATTTTCACGTCAATGATGATGATGCCCCATTCGGCCGTTTCAGTTTCCACGATGTTCCGTATGTTTTTACCAATTTCTTCCCGCTTGGACAAGATGGTGTCCAGTTCTACCTTGCCACACACATCTCTCAGGGCCGCCTGGGCCAGCTGGGTGATGGCAAAATGGTAATTCTCTACCTCGAGCACGGCCCGCTCGGGGTCGTCCACGCGAAAAAACACCACCCCGTCTATGCTGCAGGGTACGTTGTCCTCCGTCATCACCTCCTGAGAGTCAATGTTGATGGTAATCACCCGTATATCTACAAACTGTACCGTTTCCACAATGGGAACAATCCACCTCAAACCTGGCTCCAGCACTTTGATGTACTGGCCAAATCTGAATTTCACTGCCCGCTTGTATTCAAATACAACGCGTATGCCCGCAAGGATAAACAATGCGGCAATTCCTCCTAAAATGGCTGAAAAGGTCATGGTAGTGGGGGTTTTTAAGTGATGAAATGGAAAAACTGCTTAGCAACAAGATAGCAATTTTTCTGCAAAAAAACACTTATAATCCCAGCCTTGTCAGGTATTGATAGCTCGTTTGCAGGCTTTTGAGCGGGTCGGCACTGTGGTCCTGCTCCACGTAGCAGTTGGTGACCCCAATTTCCGCAGCAGTGGTGAGCACGGCGGCAAAGTCAATACTTCCTTTGCCCAGCTCCACAAAAATTTCGGGAAACCTTGCCGAGGTTTCTATGGTTTTGTAGGTGGGCGGGGTGCCTGCCTGGAGGTCCTTGAGGTGCAGCAGGCGGATGCGGTGGGCATGTTGCTTCATCACATTGACGGGGTCCAGGCCTGCGGCTTTTACCCAAAATACATCCAGCTCTAATGCCACCAGCTCAGGATCGGTTTCGCTGATGAGCACCTCAAAAGGCGTGCTGTCCCCCTGGGGTTGAAACTCAAAGTTGTGGTTGTGGTAGCCAAACTGCACACCAGCCTCCTTGCATTGGCGGCCATACTCATTAAAGGTAGCTGCCAGGGCCTTGTAATGATCCAGGTTGCCGCGCTCCTCGGGAAAGAGCATGGGCATCAGCAGATAGGGCAGATGGTGTTTGGCTGCAAGCTCAATCAGGTGGGCAAACTCATAGTCGGGTTTGCTGCCGCCAAACTGCTCGATGAGGTCCCAGCGACCGGTAATAAAGGCAGGCGAAAAATGGCTGCTGGTAACCTTCATGCCCAACTCTTCAATGGCAGGGGCATAATCGGGCAGCAGGCCCGCATCGTGCAGCTCAATTTCCTTAAAGCCTATTTGAGCCAGGGCGGCCAGGGTTTCTGTGGGATTAGCGGCAAACTGATCCCGCACCGTATATAGTTGTACCCCAATATGGTCGATGTACTTCATGCCGGCAGAAGGGGAAGAGGCTGCACTTTCTTCCTGAGGCTTTTCAGGAGCAGACTTACAGGAAAGCAGCCATTGGGGCAGCAGGCCGAAACTGAGGCCGGCGGCCACGCCATTGCGCAAAAAATGTCTTCGGTTGTAGTTCATAGCAGCAGGGTTGAAATCAATTTGATGCAATTAAAAAAAATTGCCACCAATAAACCAGACCTGCTCTTGCCCCCCAAAAAGTTACCCGCCCTACGAGCACGGCCACCACCTTGCTGGAAGCTGGGCAGAAATACACAGAGGGGAGTAAAATGATAGGCAATGAAAAATAGCATCATAATGCGTATCTTCACCGATGAACCCCTTTATAAAAAACTTGTCTATGTGGCGATCCAGATATAAACGCATGTTTTTCATCCTCTTTGTCGTCATCATCATTGTGCTCATACTGGGCATGGACGAAGACCGTGAGCTGATCAATGGCATCCGCCATGCGTTGAGAGGCATATTCCGCGCTATGTGAGGCAGGGGGCAGGGGACAGGATGCAGGTAGCAGGTCACAGGATGCAGGTCACAGGTGGCAGGTCGAAGATGCCATTAAGGTACTGGAGCGAAGCGGAAGTCCCTCAAGGGGATGACAGGGTATCCTGCATCTCCTTAAAGGAGTCTCCGCTGCGCTCCGACCTGAATCTTTGTCCCTGCTGGCTTCGTGTCCTCCTTCGTGCCCTGAGTGAACTTAGTGGCTAATCAACATCTTGCATCTTGCATCCTGCATCTTCCCAATTCAGTCAGTAGGGCTGTTGACTGCTCAAGCTGTTCAGTACCTTCAGCAGGTCCCGGGCCTG
>RFHT01000259.1 GCA_003696835.1 Bacteroidota bacterium | reverse complement strand
AGAACATAAATAGCACAATGATAAAAATACAAATTAGTATATTATCCCGAAAATACTTGCAAGATACGTGTAAACAGTAGCTCTACGGGACTAGCGGGGTGCCAGCTCCGTAGGAGCTTCACCTTTGTAGCCTACGGCACATCATATTTCTTGAAGCCCCAGCGGGGCGATATATTCGATTTTTATGCGATTGCCATGCCAGCCCAAAAGCAACATGCCTCTAAACGGTAAAAACCGAAGAGGCATGCAGTTGAAATGATTTATCGATTTTATTCCGTCTCTTTTTCTTCGTCTTCTTCAGAAGGTTCGTCTGTGGGAACTTCTTCGGCCAGGGGTTCTTCCGCTACAACTTCCTCCTCAACGATCTCCTCCTCCACAAATACCTCTTCAACAACTTCCTCCTGCACAGGCAGTTCCTCATCCTGGGGCTCCTCTGTCAAAGGTTCCTCTACGGGTGCGGGGTCGTCCTGGGGCAGATGGTCGCTGTGGTAAATCCGCTCGCTGCCAATCCGGCGTCTTTTGTTTCCGCCGTTTTCTTCCCGTTCACGCCCCTCTTCGTCCCGTTCGTAGCGGCGGTCGCGGTCGCGTGGGGGGTAATCCCTGCGGTCGTTGGAATCGCGATCTCTTCTGTAATAATTATCCCGCCGGTCGCTGTAATAACCGCCCCGGTTGTCGCGGTCGCGGTCGCGGTTATAGCCACCCCGGTCGCGGTCGTAGCCCCGGTCGCGATCATAACCTTCACGCCTTTCTCTGGGCGGGTAATTGTCACGGCGGTCGCTGTAGTAGCCACCGCGGTCTCCCCGGTCCCGGTTGTAGTTCCGGTCGCGGTTGTAACCGCCTCTGTCACGCTCATATCCGCCTTCTCCTCCGCGGTCACGGTTGTAGCCACCCCGGTTGCGGTTGTAATCGCCGCGGTCGCGGTTGTAGCCACCCCCGTCGCGGTTGTAGCCGCCACGATCCCGGTTGTAGCCCCGGTCGCGGTTGTAGCCACCCCGGTCGCGGTTGTAGCCGCCACGATCCCGGTTATAACCACCACCCTGGCGCCTGTAACCTCCCTGATCGCGGTTGTAGCGAGGCCTGGGAGGCGGTGGGTTGTCTTTATAATACTGGTGTATGATGGCATCCAGCACGCGGATGAATTCGTCGGGGTAGGCATATACCTGGAAGGTATTCCTGCCTTCCCGCTGTTTGATCTTGGGAGGAGTTTCGTCGAAACGCTGTTTATAGGCTTCAATGGCTGATTCCCCTACAAACGTCAAGGCTTCCCGCTTAATGGGTTTCCTGAGTGCTCTAAATCTTTGGTAAACGGTCGTCATGAAAAATGTTGATGTGATGTCATCCAAAAAATAAAAAACTAATTAAACCTGCTATGATCTACTGATGTTCTGCCAAGTACTACAAAGGTTGCGGAGCTCCTGCTTTCAATATCGTCGCATTGTTTTCACTACTCGCTAATAATTCCAACGAACTTAGAAAGTATTATGTTACACCAGAAAACGATAATCTTAAAACAACAATATTATAAGTTGTAGGAACAAGATGCAAGTGATTTTTTTTTATCCTGCCAGCAAATGCCATCGGAGAGGGGATAACCGGCAAAAAAGGGCGAAAAATATGGCTTGGATTAGAAAAAAATGGGTATTTAATTAACTTTGAATCCAATAAGACAAACAAAAAAATATGAATCGACGCGTTTTTTGGCTGGCTGCGGGCTTTGCTGCCCTGCTTTTTCAGGGTCTGCATGCCCAGATACGGTTGCCGGCCTTGTTTACCGACCATATTGTGTTGCAGCAAAAATCCCAGGCAAATATATGGGGGTGGGGCAAGCAGGGAACAAAAGTAACGGTAAAAGGGGACTGGCCCGGTGCCAAAGCCTCTACGGTAGTGGACTCTACGGGTAAGTGGATGGTAAAACTGCCCACCCTCAAAGCCGGTGGCCCGTATGAAGTGAACATCAAGGCGGAATACAAATCAAAAAAGGAAGGCAAACAAGATACCCTCATCACCCTGCGGGATGTATATCTGGGCGAGGTATGGCTGTGCTCAGGCCAGTCGAACATGGCATGGCCCGTAAGGCGGGCCGACCGGGCAGAAGAGGAAATTGCCGCTGCCGATTACCCCCTCATCCGTTTTTTTACCGTCAAACGCGCCTATAGCCCTACCCCCCTGGAGGATACCGAAGGGGAATGGGTGCTGTGTACGCCCGAAACGGTAGCAGATTTTTCGGCCGTGGGCTATTTCTTTGGGCGGGAGCTACACCAGCGCCTGAATGTACCTATAGGGCTCATCCACAGCAGCTGGGGAGGTACCCCCATAGAAGCATGGATGAGCGAATATGGCCTCAAACGGGTGGATGCCTACCAGTCGGAGCTGGCTAAAATCCAGCAACTGCGCCTGCATGCCGACTCCATGCGGCAGGTGCACCAGCAAGCCATGGCGGGCTGGACCCAGCAGGTACTGGCCCGCATGCAGGGCATGCCCAGGGGCGAGGTGTTGCATGCCGGCGACTGGCAACAAATGAAGCTTCCCACCTTGTGGGAAGATGCGGGCCTCAAAGGGGTGGACGGTACGGTGTGGTTTAAAAAGGAGGTGGACATTCCGGCTGATTGGGCGGGTAAGCGGCTGATACTGGAGCTGGGGCCGGTGGACGATATGGATGTGTGCTGGTTTGACGAGTTGCAAATAGGCGCCCACCAGACAACGGGGGTGTATGACAAACCCAGAAAATACGAGGTGCCCGCTACCGCGGTACAGCCGGGCAGGCACACCATTCTGGTAAAGGTGATGGATACCGGCGGCGGCGGCGGCATATACGGCCGGCCGGACCAACTGAAGCTCTACCCGGCCGATGCGCCCCAAGCGGCCATCTCCCTGGCCGGCAACTGGGGCTACAAGCTGGATGTAAAGCTGGACGGCCTGCCCCCGGCTCCCCAACTGCCCCCCATAGAAGGTCCACGCGCCCCCATGAACCTCTACAATGGCATGATTGCCCCGCTGATGCCTTATACCATTAACGGAGTGATCTGGTACCAGGGGGAGTCCAACACCTCCAATCCCGACTTGTACCGGGAGCTCTTTCCCGCCATGATACGCGACTGGCGCCTGCGCTGGAACATAGGCGACTTTAGCTTCCTCTATGTGCAGATTGCTCCCTTTCGCTATGGCTCGCCCCTGGTGGGCGCCCGCCTGCGCGAAGCCCAGCTCGCAGCCCTGGAGCTGCGGGGCACTGGCATGGCCGTCACCATGGACATAGGCGACCCCGACGACATACACCCCACCAACAAGCAGGAGGTGGGCCGCCGCCTGGCCCTGCTGGCCATGGACAAGGCCTACGGCTACCCCGATGTGCCCAGTTCGGGGCCCATGTACCACTTCATGAAAATCGAGGGAGACAAGATACGCCTGTACTTTGAGCATACCTTCGGCGGGCTGGAAGCCAGAGGGGGCGAGCTCACCCACTTTGAAATAGCCGGCAAAGACAAACGCTTTTACCCAGCCAAAGCCGTCATACAGGGCGAAACCATCCTCGTCTCCAGCGAGCAGGTGCCCCAGCCCGTAGCCGTGCGCTACGCCTTCACCAACGATGCCGTGCCCAACCTCTACAATGCCGCCGGCCTGCCGGCCTCTTCTTTCCGCACGGATAAGTGGTGAGGGGGGAACTCAGCAGTTTAATACGGAAAGAAAAACTGCACCCGGGTACCGGCTGGCTGGCCGGAAGGGGCGTATTGGTCTATGATCTGGAAGTGAATGTGGGTCAGATAGCTTTTGTTGAATAGCTCCAGGCGCTCCTGCACATTCCGTATGCCCACCGAGGCGCGCTGGCGCTTTGTTTGCTTATGGCGGCTGTAGTCCCTGCCTACGCCATTGTCTTCAATGATGCAAGCAATGCCTTCCTCCCTTTCTTCGAGGGAAATAACCAGCCGTTTTTGTCCTTTCTCTTTGGGCTGGAGCCCATGCCAGATGGCGTTTTCCAGGAAAGGCTGTAAAATAAAAGGGGGAATTTTTACAAAACCGAGGCCCGGCATCCCCTGGGGAATTTGCAGTTCGTAATGGAAATTTTTCCCCAGGCGCAAAGCTTCCAGCTCGAGGTACAACTTGCTGATGGCCAACTCCTCCTTCAGCCTGATTTCGGAAAGCATGGAATAGTCCATAGTCAGGCGAATGAGTTTGGAAAAACGCTGAAGGTAAGCAATGGCCTCCTCTCTTTTGCCTTTTTGAATCAATGCCTTGATGGCAGTGAGGCAGTTGGAAATAAAATGGGGATTGATCTGGGCTTTCAGCGCTTTGATTTCTGCCTCCATCAATTGGTTTCGCATCAGCTGATTTTCTGCTTCCTGTCGGCTCAGGGCCGTTTGGGCCAGGTTTCGTTCTTCTTCAATTTGCTTGTTGCGAAGGCCCAGGGTAAATGAAAAAAACAGAAATTCGGCCAGCAAGCCCACACGTGCAAATACCACTGTGTTACTTGTCAAAGAGGGAACTGCATTTTTAAGTGCTGCTACGGAGGTGCTCAGCAAGGCGCCAACCGTAGCCAGAAAAGAACCCAGTATGATGTACTTGGCGTAGTTGATATGCCTGAATTTTACATACATCATGAACATGAGCCACACAGCTGCCACAAAGGAAACGATCCTCAATAGCAAAAAGAGGAGCCTGGCCAGGGCGAAATGCCCCAGGCCCAGCAATACCCATTGGGCACAGAGCACCCCCAGCACCAGCACAACCAGCCTGTTGAGCCAGGTATGTATGCGGGCTTGCCGCCTGCTCATTTCAAAAAATGCCTGCACGAACCAGGCGTAAAAGACTATGGGAATCTGATTGAGCAGCAACTCCAGGTAGAAATAGCCCGTTCCCAGGCGGGAAAGAAAAAAGTCATAGTAACCGCCTATTTCCAGGCTGAGCAAAAAATAAAACGCCAGACTGAACAAATAGAGGGAGTAATGCAAATATATCTTGTCCCGGTTGTGCCAGTATTGCAGGGCGGTAAACAGAAACAGAAAAAAGCTGATGCCAATGGTAGCAATGGCCTCGAACAAACGCCCCAGGCTGCCATAGATGTTGTGGAGCAATTGTCGCTGCAGGTGAGCGGGTACGATGAGCTCCGGGCTGGTATCGGCATTCCTCCAGGCGAAATTCTGGATGCGGAGCACCAGCTGGACCTCTTGCCCGGGCGCCAGCTCCACGGGGAAATACTTGTAGTGCAGGCGGAAGGCCCGGCTGGCTCGAGCCACAATTTTGCCGTTCAGCAGGGAGTCGCGGGCCCCTGTGCGCCATAGGGTAATGCGGTAATGCCTGCCCAGATCGAGGTAGGCGTGTATGCTGCTGTCGGCAGGGTTGTAAAGGGTTATTTTCAGCCAGGTGGGGTAGCGAAAAACTTTGAGTTGCTTCCTGCCCAAAGCCGCCAGCGGCCTGAAGGGTCGTTGCAGCACCTCTGGATAGGCAAGCAGCTTGCTGCTGTCCACATAATAGGAGGTACAGGTTTGCAAATCCAGGCTATCCGGCAGGGGGGCCAGCAGTGGGCAGGCCTGAGGCCGGGCAGTAAGCGGCCAATAAAGGGTAGCCAGGAGCAGCAGCAGGCAATAGGTCCATTTATTCATGGGGAAGTGGGGCGGTAAGTGGGGCACATGAGACAACAACTTCCTTAGTTAAGGCGGGGCCTGGTTCGTTTGGGTGCGCAACCAGTCGAGAAAGCTCCGCTTTCTCGATTTAGCTACATTCAGGGTCGTTCCATCGGCCATTTGCACCACTCCCCCACTGCCTTTCAGGTACTTCTTGAGGAAATGACGGTTGATGATATGGGAATGGTGTATTCTGAAAAACAAGTCCGCAGGCAATAGTTCTTCCACCTTTCCGATAATTTGGTAAGTGACAAAGGGAGAATCTTCTGAGCGAAAGACCCGCGTTAATTGTCCTTCTGCCCTGCAGTACATGATTTGATCGGCATGGACCAGTACCAGCCCGTCAACTACTGGAAAGTGCAGTTGCCGGGCTTGCTGTGCGGTGGGTTGCCGGATCTCATCGACTAGCTTTCGCAGCAGGGCTTCATCCGGCTTGCTTTTTCTGTACATGACCTTTTCTACGGCAGCTTTGAGCTCCTCTGCCAAAAAAGGCTTCACCAGAAAGTCCACCGCATTGGCTTTAAATGCCTGCGCAGCCCGCTCGGTGTGACCGCTTACAAATATGACCTCACAGGCTTGTTCTGCCAAAATTTCCAGTAGCTCAAATCCGTCCAGTTCATATTGCTCCATGCCAATATCGAGAAAAAGCAGGTCGGGCCGGAGCGACTGTATGGCCTTGAGCGCTTTTACAGGTGACTCAAAGGCCCCCACCACCTGCACCTGCTCAGCACAATGGGTTTGGAGGTCCTGCTGGAGTGACTCCAGGGCAAGTGGCTCATCGTCAACCAGTATAGCTCGTAACATGTTTACTCCTTTGCCCTACAATGTACATATTTTTGAACAAAATGCCCAGTTCGTCTCCCTAAAATATTCGCTTTTTGCAGCAGTCGGTACCCAGGTAGCCCCCTACTCCCAACAAACGGGAATCATCCGCCAACAACTGGCCCCATTTTTTACCTCAATCATTATTTTCCCACTTATTGTTGAAATACACCCACTTATTCGCCCTCCCCTACCCCTAAAGCGGAAATTGTTGTCCATTGCCCATTTTCCCCTTCCTATTGTTTAACTTTTTCTTTTAGAAAAACATAAAATAAAGAGGGAGGAAGAAAAATGAGGAGCAAAACATTGTACAAATACTAAACCTACTTAATCATGAAAAAGCTTGCCCAATACCTCGCCCGCCACCAAAAGAAGGTTAGCGTCCTGGCCCTCTTGGCTTTACTGCTATGCCTGGGTTCGATCGTTTATGTTGTGGGCGTATCTGAAACATCCCATTCCGACAATTCCGACAATTCCGACTATTCCGACTGTACGGAAATCGAGCCTATGGAAAATTTATGGGAGGAGTTTGATCCTAAGGGAGATTGGCTATTGAAAGTTTTGGGGAATAAAAAATTGAAATTTTATGGGAAACAAGGCCAAGTTGATTCGATGTATGTATCGGAATTAATTACTCAGGGAGGCCATATCCATCCCAAAGACATAAAAATGGTCGAAGTAGATAACAGGGATAGAAATAGAAATTATCTAAACTTATATCCTGATAAAGATGAATTTGACCTGGGAGGAGCAACAAGATCCTATAAGGTTGTAAAAATTCAAATCAGGAGTTCTTTGAGAGAATTTCTGCGTAAGGCAGACTCGCTGCCCCTGCTGCAAATCAATCAAAGTACTGCCTGGAGGTTGGACATTGTAAAAAAGATTTGTGATTGTAAAGATGGCATGTACCGTTTTCTCGCAGCACCTCCCTGCGACAGACCTAATATGCCCCTCATGGGCGTAGTTCCCCGGACAGCCTACAACTTCCTGCTGTGTTTAAATCAAAAAACGCAAGCAGAGAAAGTCAATTTTTTCAAGCAGTTCAGAAAATGTGTATATGAAAAAGACGAGGAGTTCAAACCGAAGCTGTGCAAATGTGTGTCCCTATATGCTAAATAATTTCACGGACTAATAATATCACGGAACCAGCAAAATTACGTCATTGCGCCCTAAATTTGGGAAAACCTAGGTTTATTATGGCCTGCAAGGAGCTAACAAAACTATTTTACTTTTAACCTCTATATGTCCTATGAAAAAACGATGGATAGCAAGCATGCTATATGGACTTGCCATGCTGATAGGTTTCCAACTCCTCGCTCAGGAAGTCATTACCTATCATACTCAGCAGTCGGTAAATGTTGAGATCATAAAAAATGGCAAACGAAAGATCAAGTACACCTTGGCTGATGAAGCCTATCCCAAAAAGATTTTTAAGGTGTCCAAACGAAAGCTTTACAGCATACAGTTCGCAAACGGAGAGGTATGGTATAGCTTAAACAACCGAAAAGCAGTAGAAAAAAACCAGGATTCCAGAGAAACTGACTGGAAAATCAGAAGAAAAAGAGACAGCGCCCGGCACGCACTGAATATAGATGTGCTCATCCCACTGCTCAAACATTTGGTCTTTTATACCGACGAGTACGATAATCCCCCCTTTTACCATGGGTTTATTCAGCATGAATGGATGCCAAACCCACATTTTTCCTGGGGAGCAAGGATATTTTTTCAGGAATCGATTCAACAAGATAATAGCACGGATAAATTATATGGTAACTACCTAGTGGGTAATGGGAAAACGGCTGATCAAATCATTAAATATTACTATTATAAATATCTCTATCAAGGCCTGGGCCTGGGCCTACAGGCCAGGGTACATCCATTCGGTGGAATAGGAAAGCTTTCTGTTGGAGTAGGCCTGGATTTAATGGGCATGAAGGAGACTTATACATCCTCATACGCTGAAAAGGCATATAAAAATAGAAAGCGCATATATTACCGGAATGATCCCCAATCTAAGTACACATCGATTTATTTAAACTTCAGGCCCTATATTGTTTCAGGTTGGAAATTTCTAATAGGAGATAACTTTTTTATAGAACCCAATCTGAGTGTTCATTATGCCTTTAAATTAGAAGGCATTCGCCCCGACCTGAGCGTTTCAGCTGGATTTACCTTTTAAACTCATTTATTCATCATGTACAAACTCACATCATTTTCACTCGCCCTTAGCTTGATGCTGTTCAGCTTAGCATCCCAGGCCCAATCATCCCCGTATTGCAAATACTGCTTTGATGTACAGAAATACTCGTACTCAAATGAGGTAGAAATATCAAATGTGTACAAAACACCCTCAAACAGCTATACCGGCAGCGGGACGATATGTGCTGACTCTGAAGACCGCATTTATCACCTCAGAGATCAGGAAATAGAAAAGTGGAAATTAAAAGGGATTCCCATTAAAGAAACGCATAATTACAACCAGTGCGATCCGCTGGAAATCATAAAAGTAATAAATCAAGACAAAAAGGAACAGGAGGAGCGAAACAGACAAAGGGAGGAATTACGCCGACGATTAATAGCCCTTAGTGCGAATCAGGTGGGCAGCCAAAACGATTTGAATCGGAGATGGGCAGAGTTGGAAAACATTAGAAGTGATCAGCTAATTGACCGAAGTCATACCACATTGATCCAACAAGTCGAAACTTTTTTGGCAACCGAGCAGGATCGTCTGGAGCAGCTAAATAAAACGAAGGCTACAACTTTTGAAATCAATAACCTCAAAGACCTGTATCAGTCCCTTGCCAAAGAGGTCACAGTGCCATCGGGCTGGCACTATGTAGCCATGATCAAGCGGAACAGAAATGCCCCGGTGCTGCTGCGGAAGCAAATCGTGTACGTTTCCCGCAACCACATCACAAAATATTGCTACAAACAAGACCAGTTTCGGGACTATATCGCTTCGGTAAATACCGGCGATATCCGAAAAGGTAATACCCTTATGGATTACAATGAGGAATTATATGATGTGTACTTTATTCCCTTCCTCAGAGGCGATAAACGCCCCGAAATACGCAATCCAGGAAAAGTGATATTCTGGGTGAATGAACCATTGATGGCGCAATGGAAGGACCAACTCGAGGTCTATCTCAATGGGGTGTACCTGGGGCGTATTCACACAAGCAGGACCTCTGCTCCAGGATGCGAAGAGGGGGAAGCAGTAAAAATGAATTTTATTCGGCCAGGTACTTACCCCTACAAAGTCCAAAGCGTTTCTGGCCAATACAGCAAAACGGGGCGCCTTACTGTCAAACCAAATGGATGCACACAGCAGCAAATCCACTTGAATCTGGCCCAGGTAAGTTTTTGGAGTTCCAATCAGGCTATGGAAGGAGCAGAGCTCTTTATAGATGGGCAGCTTTTGGGTAGCCTTCCCCTCACAAAAGATGGCGCCCCCGACTGTGGTTCATCCCAAGCCCTGAATGTGGTATTGCCCCAGGGTAAACATAATTGCCAGCTCAAAAAGAAAACGGCAGAACAAGCATTATTTTCAGAAAATATAGAGGTAGGCACATCTAGCTGTCAGCTCAAGGAGATTAGATCATCCATGGGCCTCATTGCCTTTGAAACCTTGTGGCAAGAAATGCCCGAAACGACTATAACGGTGGATGGACAGCCAGTAGGAACCATCTCTACTGAAAACCCGCGATTGGAGGTAGCGGTAAGTCCGGGAAGCCATACCTACCTCATCCAAAGTCCTGAGCTCTCAAAAAAAGGGGTAAGCTGGCGTGGAACCGTAACCGCTAACCCAAATGACCTGTCGATGGTAAAGCTTGAAGCGCTACAGTTTGGTAAAGCCATGTTCTATGCCAGAAAAAAACTAAAAAAGCTCGTCAGAATTTACGATAACGGAACATACATTGGCTCATTAAAAAAACACTTTAAGAAGCGACGGCGACCCTATTGTGGGCAAGCGGGAACGGTGACCGTAGAAAAGGTACCGGGAAACTATGTCTTTATTGCCAAAACAAAAAAACGCCAATGGGAAATCTATGTGACAATTTTCCCTGGAAAATGTAACCAGGTGATTGTCCAGAATAATTGATATTTTTCACTATAAAAACAAACCTGCCATGACTCCACTTGAATTCAAAAAAAAATACGAGTGTATTCGCGTAAAAGATCCCCACCATCCTGGAAGGGTATATACGATTCAGGTAACTAAATACCGGCGTCTCCACAGCAAAAATCCAGCAAGTAAGGTAAATCTGCAAGAGTGGAGGACATTACGAGAAGCTACCAGGGCTGGAAGGGAACTACAAATATATCGCACGGCTATTGCCCACGCCTTTCATGGAAAGGCTCCTCCAAGGGAGTGCAGAATGGCACTCGAAATGGCCCTGAAATATCAGAGGGCTTCAGCACAAAGCCTGCAAACTTATAGCAACAAAAACCTGGGACTTGATTGTTCTGGCTTTGTGAATCAGTATTTCCTCCATACCTCAAAAATTACAAAAGAACAATCCATTTGGACCTACTTTTCCAGAGGAAAAAAACAGAAAAGAGAGAATTTATCAGAAATAAGCAACCTGGACGTAATCATTTGGACGGACAAAAATGGGGTCCCCCATAAAAAGCCTGCCAAAACACCCCATATTGCGGTTGTACAGCAAGTACAACCGACTCAAAACAATCAACTGAATGTCGTGATAGTAGAATCTACCGGAAGGCTCGGGCTCCGACATGCAAATTGTACATTTTACCCCTCTTCAAAAACAGCTGTATTTGAATTACAAAGGCCCCAAAAGCGAAACGCTTTCGTACGTGTTGTTCCCGTTGTCTAACCCCTTAACCCCCAACATTATGAAAACCAATGCCCTACTCAGGCGCAGCCTGCTGCGCCTCCCGGCCATACTGGCCGTCATCCTGGTCCTGCTGCTGCATGTTGAAGTAGTAAGCCCAGGGGCTGATACCTGCCAGGCTCAACCCTTCTCTGAGCCCGCTTGTTGCTACAAAGCGAAAATTGTACAAGAGTTGCTGAACTGCCAGCCGGAGGCTGCACTAGATACACTTT
>RFHT01000258.1 GCA_003696835.1 Bacteroidota bacterium | reverse complement strand
CCCTTAAAGGGATGCGCTAATTGGGCTGCGCTATTCAAAGAACCCTCACAAGTCGAGGTGGCAGGATTCGAACCTGCGACCCCCTGCTCCCAAAGCAGGTGCGCTAACCGGGCTGCGCTACACCTCGAACTATTCAATTCAATTTCCAGTCAAATAACTAAACGTCAAACGGAGGTGGTAGGATTCAAACCTGCGACCCTCCCTTAAAGGGATGCGCTAATCCCGATATATCGGGACGCTACACCTCGTCTTTTAAAAAACAATAAAATGAAAGCTAGCATGAGCTAGCTTTTTGCGGAGAGGGCGGGATTCGAACCCGCGATACCCCGGTTGGAGTATGCCGGTTTAGCAAACCGGTGGTTTCAGCCACTCACCCACCTCTCCGGCGCGTGCGCAAAGGTAACAAGAAAGTATGAAATGAACCAAGATTATGGGCGAAAAAATGTTTTTTCTTCATGGATGTTTAACCCGCTCGCGCAGCATCTGGATGGCCTTTTTCAGACGGCGCTGGCGGGTTTCCTCCCGCTTGGCAGAGGTGATCCACTGTACGTACTCTTTTTGGTGGGTGTAAGAAAGTTTTTCAAAAAATGATTGTATATCTGCCTCCGCTTTAAAAGCTGCAGCAAGCCCTTGAGGAATTTCTACAACACGTGGCTCGGTATCCTCCTCCAGCTCTATGCGCACCGTATCGCCTTGCTGCTTGCCCAGCTGTGTTCGTATGGCCTTCTTTACCAGCAAAATGTGGTAGGGAGTGCCCATGCGAACCAGGGACCCCCGGTAAGGAATGCCATCAATCAAAGCCTTGATTTTCACCCGTTTTTTCCCGTATTCCGCCTCTACATCAAAAGGAACACGCACAAAAGCCGCCTGGGGATAGTCGGGGGTGCCTTCCAGTATAGCCTCAAAAATGCGTTTGCTCATTGGCCTGGTGTTTTGGCTCCAAAGATACAAAATAAGACAGATCCCCCCACATTGTTTCACGCTGCCAGGAAGTGTAAGCCAGCCTGAGAATACGCATTAAATATCAAACGCCTTTTGAATTAATTGCCAACAAATGGAGCAGCTTACCCCAATATGGTCTGTTATGCTGAGGAGGGCCAAATATCCTGTTGCCAGGCTGGCTGTGATGCTGCTGTTCGTAGGATGCATCAGCGCCCTCAGGGCTGCAAATCCCCTTTTCATCCAGTATGTGGACAGCCTGTATCAGCCGGGAAAAGGAGAATTATACCTATTGGAAGACACTACCCACTCCCTGCGCATCGAGGACGTACTTCGGCAAAAAGACCGCTTTCAGCCCGCGGCCTCCTATATCATGAATGCAGGCATCACCGAATCGGCCTATTGGCTGCACTTTTCCCTGCAAAACCCTACCGCTGAAACCCGTGAACTCATCGTGCACATCCCGGGGCAGAGTTTGTGCCGTGCCGAGATGTTTGTCTTTGATACCAACGGCCACCAGCGACAATATGGGCTCACGGGTACCCTGATTCCTCAGAAGGAGCGCAGCCTCAGGGGAAAACAGCTGGCATTTCCCTTGCAGCTGGGACCGGGTGAGCAACTGGAGGTATATCTGCGGGCCGAAACCACCAATGTGATGGTCATACAGGTGGAAGTACAGGGGTACCAGGCATTTTTTGCCCGTATAGGAAAAATAAGAACCGCCTTAGGGGTATTTTATGGCATTCTGCTGGTCATTATTTGTTACAACTTGCTCCTTTTTGTTGCCGTAAAAGACCGCAGCCATCTGTACTACGTCTTGTATGTGGCTGCTTTTGGTATTGCTTCTTCAGCTTATGACGGTTATATCAGCGAGTACGCTATATGGCTGGCTCAGATAACCAACGGGCGTCTGAGCCTGCTTGCCTCCCCCCTATTTATGTGTTGTGCCCTCGTCTTTACCCATCGCTTTTTGCGCATGCAGGAAATTTCTGTTTGGTTTAGCAGGGCAATATGGGGATTTGTGGGCCTGGAAACCCTGGTGCTACTGCTCACGCCCTGGAAAACCGAATGGGCTTACTCCCTGCTGTTACCTTCTGGTATTCCTTTCCTGCTGCTGGTGGTGCTGTCGGCCGTATTTGCCTGGCGAAAAGGCATGCGCGAAGCCCGCTTTTATGCCCTGGGCTTTGGGTTTACCCTGTTGGGGGGGGCACTCTTTTGCCTCATGCTCATGGGGGCGATAAAAGCCACCGTCCTCACCTTTTACGGTCCCCAAATTGGCTCAGCCCTGCAGTTTATCGTGCTTTCCCTGGGCCTGGCCGACAAAATCAATCAGCTCAATGCCGAGAAAAATGCAGCCTTGCAGGCCGAAAAAGCTTCGGCCGAGCAGGTGCGCCAGTTGAACAGGGAGCTGGCCCGGGCCAACGAAGAGCTGGAGGCCAAAGTAAAAGCCCGCACCCAAAAGCTGGAGGAAATGAACGAAGCCTTCAGGCAGGCCAAAGAAGAAGCCGAGCAGGCCGCCAGGGCCAAAGCCGATTTTCTGGCAACCATGAGCCACGAAATCCGCACTCCCATGAATGGCGTCATCGGTATGACTGAGCTGATGATGAATACCGAACTCACCCCCGAGCAAGCCGAAAACCTTGAGATCATCCGCAGCAGCGGCGAAAGCTTGCTTACCATCATCAACGACATTCTGGATTTCTCAAAAATTGAATCGGGAAAGCTGGAGCTCGAAAAGGAACCCTTCTCTGTCAGAACCTGTGTGGAAGACGCTCTCGACCTCCTGAGCACCAAAGCACACGAAAAAAACCTCGAATTGCTCTGCTTCATAGAGGAGGAGGTGCCCGAATACATTGAAGGGGACTCCACGCGCCTGAGGCAAATCCTCATCAACCTCAT
>RFHT01000257.1 GCA_003696835.1 Bacteroidota bacterium | reverse complement strand
GTCGGACATCATGCCAAAATAATCTTTAGGAACGCTCAGGAAATTTGGGTTTGAAAAAAATGCCCATGCTTTTTCAGCCAATTTTTTAGTTGGAGGATGATGATGGCTGTTTTTTTACTTTTGCTGCATCTACCTCTGCCCAGATGATGGGGCGGGGCTCGGGTTGCTGCGAACCAATTTCAAAGGCCGCGGCAATGAGCTCGCTGGCAGGGCCAAAAGCCTGGGCACGGTTGGAATGCAGGCGGGCCAGTACCTGGCCTTTTTTCACCTGCGCACCTACTTTGTGGGGCAGGAAAATACCTGCACTGAGGTCGATGGGCTCACCTTTGACTTTGCGCCCTGCCCCCAGCTCCAGGGCAGCCAGGCCTATCTCCCGTGCACTGATGCGGCTGATCCACCCCGTTTTGGGACTGCGAAATTCCCGCTGTATGGAGGCCTGTGGAAACAAGGCGGGCTCGTCTATGGGCCGGGGATCTCCCCCCTGGGCTGCCACCAACTGGCGAAAGACCTCCAGAGCCTGGCCGCTCTGCCACACCTGCTGGATTTTTTGACGTGCAACCTCCCGCCCGGGTACAGCGCCTGAAAGGGTGAGCATGTGGGTGCCCAGCTCCAGGCAGAGGGTGCTAAGGTCGGCGGGGCCTTTGCCCCGCAGGCAGGCAATGGCCTCCTGCACCTCCAGGGCATTGCCTACGGCATGCCCCAGGGGCTGCTCCATATCACTCACCAGGGCCAGGGTACGTCTGCCCATGCTTTCGCCTATGCTTACGAGCAGGTTGGCCAGCTTGATGGCACGTTCCAGCGAGCCGTTAAAGGAGCCACTGCCCGTTTTTACGTCCAGGACGATGGCCTCAGCGCCCGAAGCCAGTTTTTTGCTCATGATGCTGCTGGCGATGAGCGGCAGGGAATCCACCGTAGCGGTGACATCCCTTAGGGCATACAGCTTTTTGTCGGCGGGCACCAGTTCCTTGCTTTGGCCACTCAGGGCAATGCCGATGTTTTTGACCTGCTCCACAAATTGCTGCCTGCTCATTTCCACACTGAAACCCTTGAAGGACTCCAGCTTGTCGATGGTACCGCCACTGTAGCCAAGTCCCCGCCCGGAGAGCTTAGCTACCTTCACCCCGGCAGCAGCCACCAGCGGCCCCAGTACCAGAGAGGTTTTGTCGCCTACCCCGCCTGTGCTGTGTTTATCCACTTTGGGGCCGGGAATATCCGACAAATCAATGGTGGCGCCCGACTCCAGCATGGCTCGGGTCAGGGAAAGGATTTCTTCCATATCCATCCCCCTGAAGTAAATGGCCATGAGCAGGGCGGCTACCTGGTAATCGGGTATGTGGCCGGCCGTATATCCCTCAATGATATAGCGGATTTCCTCCTTGGTGAGGGCGCTTCCGTCGCGTTTTTTTTGTATAAGTGCAGGCAGATTCATGATGTGAGCTGACTTTGAGGAATGGTGAAATGACTGCTTACATGTTGCGCAAAATGCCTTTGACCAGGGCTGTAAACCGGGGTCTCACTTTTGCGGCCACCTCCAGCACCCGTTCGTGTGTGAGTGGCTCCAGCTGGTCGGGGTCGGCTTTGTCGGTGATGCAGCTGATCCCCAGCACCCGTATGCCTGCATGCCGGGCCACAATCACCTCCGGCACGGTGGACATGCCGATGGTATCGGAACCAAAGCCTTTGACCATGCGCAGTTCGGCTTCGGAAAAATAATAAGGGCCCGAAACAGCCGTGTATATGCCCGTGTGCAGGGGAATGTGCAGCTCATTGGCCACCTGCCGGGCGAGCTGGCGATAGGCGGGGTCATAAGCCTGCGACATGTCGGGGAAGCGCACGCCCAGGGCGTCATCGTTGGGGCCAATGAGGGGGTTGGTGCCCATGAAGTTGATGTGGTCAGTGATGAGCATGAGCGAGCCGGGCTCCAGGCCGGGGGTGATGCCTCCGCAGGCATTGGTGACAATCAGGCTGTGGATACCCAGGGCCTTCATGACCCGTACTGGAAAAGTAACGGCCTGCATGCTGTGGCCTTCGTAATAATGCAGCCTTCCCTGTACAGCTATGACCTGCTTCCCTTCCAGCCTGCCCACCACAAACTGGCCTTTGTGGCCATCGACAGTGGCAGCGGCAAAGTGGGGAATGTCCGCAAAAGGGATGCGCACGGCTGCCTCTGTTTCGTCGGCCAGGCTGCCCAGGCCCGAGCCCAGAATTAAGCCAATTTGGGGCTGTTCAATGCCTTGTGCCTGTATATATTCAGCAGCTTGCTGTATGTGTTTGCGTAACTCCATGTAGTTATAAGTTTGCGACTATGGTTGTTAGAAGGTGGATAAAGGTAAGTTTGATGCTTTGCATGGTTTCAATGACTTCCTGGTGGGAAAGGTGCTCCCCTGAAATACCTGCGGCCTGGTTGGAGATATAGGAAATGCCCAGCACCTGCATACCGGCCTGTGTAGCAGCCAGGGCCTCGGGCACGGTGGACATGCCGATGGCATCGGCGCCCAGCTTACGGGCCAGGTGTACCTCGGCAGGTGTTTCGTAGCTGGGACCGGTCATGAACTGGTAAACACCTTCATGAAGCTTGATTCCGTTTTGCCGGCCAGAGTTTTTCGCCAGCTGGCGCAGTGCAGCGCTGTAAGTACGGCTGGTATCCACGAAGCGGGGGCCATAAGCAGGATGATGCGGGCCCAGCAGGGGGTTTTGGAAGGCAAAATTGATGTGGTCGCGAATGAGCATGAGGTCGCCCGGCTGAAATTCGGGGTTAACCCCACCAGCTGCATTGGTGAGAATGAGGGTTTTTACCCCCAACTGCTGCATAACCCGTACCGGAAAGGCGAGCTGCTGCACCGGCAGGCCTTCGTAAAGGTGCACGCGCCCCTGCATGAGCATGACAGGTTTGCCGCTGAGCATCCCCATGTAGAGTTTGCCCGCGTGCCCTTCCACGGTAGATACGGGGAAATGCGGAATGTCGCGGTAGCTGGCGATAAAGGGCTGGCTTACCTCATCGGCCAACATGCCCATGCCGGAGCCCATAATGAGGCCGGTATCGGGGGTGAATCCCCGGGTATAGGTACGCAGCCAGTTGGCTGCGGCTTGTATGCGATCCCATTCGTGTTGCACGGTCCCAAATTACATTCCCCCTGAACTAAGCGCAAATCTCATTGGCAAAACTCTGCCCATATTCCGGTGGCTCCACCTTGAGTAGTTCAGCCACAGTGGCGCCAATATCGGCAAAAGTAGGGCGTGTACCCACATCCACGCCCTTGCTGAGTCCCTGCCCGTAGCACAGTATGGGAATGTACTCCCGCGAGTGGTCGGTGCTGGGGGTGGTGGGGTCGCAGCCGTGGTCAGCCGTAACGATGAGCACATCTTGGGGTTGCAGGGCCTGAACGATTTCGGGCAGCCGCCGGTCAAAGGCCATCAGGGCGTTGGCATAGCCCTGCACGTCATTTCTGTGGCCGTAGAGCATGTCAAAATCCACCAAATTGGTGAAAATGAGGCCTTCCTTTTGCTGCTGCATATAGTCCAGGGTGCGGTCCACGCCTTGCATGTTGTTTTCGGTTTTGACGTACTCGGTGATGCCGTCGCCTGCAAAAATGTCGATGATTTTGCCTACAGCCTGTACGGCTTTTCCCGCTGCTTTGACCGATTGCAGCACCGTTTTGCCGGGTGGTTTGAGAGAAAAATCCTTTCTTCTGCTGGTGCGCTTGTAGGCCCCGGGCTGTCCTTCAAATGGGCGGGCAATGACGCGCCCCACGGCATGCCTGCCCGTGAGCAGGTCCCTGGCGATCTGGCATATTTCATACTGCCGCTCTATGGGGATGGTGGCTTCGTGCATGGCAATTTGAAAAACCGAATCGGCAGAGGTGTACACAATGGGGTAGCCCGTTTGCTGGTGCAGGGGCCCAAATTCCTCAATGATGGCCGTACCGGATGCGGCTTTGTTGGCCAGGGTTTTGGTGCCAATGGCCTGCTCAAAGGGCTGCATGATTTCCGGGGGAAACCCCTGGGGGTAGGTAGGGAAGGGCTGCTGCATCACCAGGCCGGCAATTTCCCAGTGGCCGGTGGTGGTGTCTTTGCCGGGCGAAGCCTCGGCAGCGCGGCCGTAGGCGCCCAGAGGGGCCTCCTCTCGCCCTATGCCCAGCTCTGTGATGTTGCCCAGGCCCAGCTTCAGCAGGTTGGGCAGCCGCAGGGGCAGCTGCCTGGCAATGTTGCCCACAGTATTGCTGCCTTCATCGCCAAAGCGGGCCGCATCGGGCAGCTCACCTATGCCCACACTGTCCAGTACGATGAGAATAACGCGTTTGGTGTTTTGCATGTATGTTCAAATAGTCTTCAAACTCAATAAGTGGAATGCTCAGTTCTCAAAGATAAAGGAGAACCAGCTTTTGGTATCTGTGGAACGTAGGTCCCAGGAAAAATTTGATTGATATGCTCCAGTACGGTTTGTACCTCTCGAAAAACAGTTAACCAAACGGAATAAAATCCGTGCCCGGCAGCAGTTCTGGCAATTTGCTGAGCCATGGCATCAGTTGAACTGGCTTCCCAATCTTTTAAAGATTCTTTGGCAATGTTCCAAACTTCCAGTCTTTGCTGCCATCGGCGGTCTCCCGGTGTGGGTTCATTTTCACTACCAGGGCGGCGATTCAGCCCCATGAGGTTAATGGTATGGTGTGCATATTGCCTAACCTGGTCGGGAAGTTGGTTATGAGGGCGGATGATATAAATCTCATTATATTCGAAGGCCAGTTGGGTATGATCAATATCCGGCCACAAAAACCCTTCCCTGCTGGCATTCTGGTTACCTTTAATGGCATTACAGTAACGACAGGAGAGCAGGAAGTTCTCCCAACTTGTTTCTTCTCCTCCATGACTTACTGGTACCACATGGTCGATTTCCAGCATATTGTTTACGCGCATTTCACAATAGGAACAATAAGGTCCAATGTGCTGTACGAGTTCATCTCTGGCATCCCTGTACTGATGATATTGTCGGGGAGATTCTCCTTTTTCAATCGCTCTCATGTTTCTTCGCCATTTTCTTTGAGTAGGCGTTTTTGCTCCAAAAATGCCACGTAAGCCGGGTTGTCGGCAAATGGTTTACTCAGTTCATCAAGCTTCAATTTTATCCTTTGAAGTTCTTCGTTTGAACTGTCTCCTAGTTTTTCGAGTAATTGGTAGTATTCTTCTGCTGCTTTGTACATTTGCTCTCTTTTGGTACTCCATTGGGGATTGGGCACATCCTGTATATGTTCGGCTATATCTTCAATACTTTGATCAGAACCTCCGGTTACCTCATATCCATCGGAAAGTAACTTGATTAACTCCCCCTCATTGGTTTCCTGCATCACAAAGGGGGAATGAGAAGTGGTGATAAACTGAATCAATGGGAAATTCCGGCGTAATGCTGCAATGATTTTTTTTTGCCATTCGGGATGCAAATGCAAATCCAATTCGTCGATCAGCACGACTCCAGAGGTTTGTAAGGTTACTTCTTCCCCCAGATGAGGATTGAGCAATACAGCTCTATGTGCTAAATCGGCCATTAAGGCCAAAATATTGCGCATGCCATCACTTAAAAACCCAAAGGGCAATACCTGCTCATTATCGAGTAATATTTTTAAGCCCCTGGGTTTGTCTGGGTCAAACTCAAAATATATATTTTTGCAGCCGGGAAGGCTGTCAATCACACACTTTTTTACCACTTCAAGTTGAAAGGAGGGCTGTCTTTTTTGGATAAATGCAATTTCTTTTCCCCTAAACCACCTTACAAAATCGTCGAAGTTTGATGTGGCCTCCAGGCAATTAAAATATCCCCGAAATCTACTGGCAGTGGCGAGTTGTTTGGAGGAGCCATTTTTGAGTTCAAGCTCTACATTTTTTGAAGCGCGCCTCTCCCGCCATAATCTCCCAGTTGAATAATAGGCTAATAGTGGAAGACCAATAGCCTCATTGTTGCGAACCATCGTTTCAACTCGGGAGCCTAACTCTTTTATTTGTGAAGCTTTACGTTGAGTTGTACGTCCTTTTGTGCTGTCTTTGCTCCTCAACCAGCTAATATATTCATCTAATACAATCCCGCTGGCTTCAATCTCAACTGGGTATTGTTCTTCTTCTCCGAAAGAGGTGGTTTCGACTCGAATGTCTTCCGTGCGAATGTGTCGGGTTTTCGTATTTCTGATGCCCAATAGCCAACTGCCCATAGCTACATTCAATGCCTCCAGCAAAGCCGTTTTCCCACATCCATTATTTCCAGCAATTACATTAAATTGAGGGTGAAACCGAAACTGTTCATGCCTGAAGCCTCTGAAGTTCTGAATTCTTAGCTGGTCAATTCGCATAGGGCAAACATCGTTAAGTAGCCAGTTAAATTTAACTAATTATTCCCTTTTTCCAGCAATTTTTTTAACAACCCCAGATCCTTGCGGTTGGCCCGGCGCATGGCCGGGACCATCAGCGGAGCCATCAGGCTGGAAAAGCCACTGGGATTGCCCCGGTTTCGCAGGCGCATGTGGGTTTTGGCCGGGCCCAGGGCTTCCCACTCGTAGGTGGTCTCCATGGGGAAGGGACCATCGGCCGTACGCATCACCATTTTCTTGCCCGGAATCCATTCCACCACTTCATAAACATAAGCCAGCTCTCTGCCCAGAAAGCGGGCTTTGAAGGCCAGCAGGCTGCCCCGCTCAAGCGGAGGGGGCGTCTTCCATGTGATGCTTTTGATGTTGACATACCATTGGGGGGCATGCGCTGGATTAGCCGCATAAGCCGCTACTTCTTCTACGGGCCGCTCAATCACAATTTCCGTTACCACATCTACCGCCATATACGAGTTGTTTTTGTGGGGGCAAATATAGCAAATGCAGTTGAGGAACGCTCAAAAAATACCGGTGCGAACATGAACCCTTATTTTTTTCACCTTCCTGAGACAAGGGAAGTCTCCTCCTAAAAATATTACCGCTGCAACATGGGGGAGCTTTGTCATCAGGCAGACTTCTCAGCTGCTGACGAATGTTATTTTGTCCTTTATACTCAACCTAATCTCTTCAACATGAAAAAATACCTACTCACCAGCCTGGCTGCTCTGGCCATATTGCTCAGTCTGGCTGTTACCCATGAGCTGCCTGCTCCCGTGCAAACGCATGAAATGCCCGGCGATTCGCTTACCGAAAACTGGGACAAACACATCGCAGCCATCAAAGCCGATATTGAAGGGCGGGAAGCCCTGCCTGCCGACTCGGTATTTGCCAATCTCAGCATAGAAGTACTGAAGCACATGCCTGCCGGGCGCCTGCTCAACGTCATGAAGTTTGGCTTTTCGCGTTCCCTGGGCGTTACCTGCGAGCATTGTCACAATCCCTCTGACTGGAGTGCTGATGAAAAGGTAGAAAAAAGCATCACCCGTGACATGTTTCGGCTGGTGGGCACCATCAATGGCGAATTGCTGCCCGAAATTGAGGGCCTGAAATCGCGCAAGGCGGTGGTAAACTGCACCACCTGCCACCGGGGCCAGAAAAAACCTGCCCTGAATCTGGAATAATCAGAAGCGAAAATTGTAGGTAATGGAGGGGATGGCCGGAAACAGCGCCACCTGCCGGGCCTGAAAGGCAATGGGTACCTCGTTTTCGTCGGTTTTGGTTTCGAAGAAAATGAAATAGGGATTGCGGCGGTTGTAGGCATTGTACACGCTAAAAGTGAGGTCGGACTTACCCCACTTGGGGAAGAACTTCCACACCAGGCCCACGTCCATTTTGTGGTAGGGGGGCATTCGAAAGCCGTTTCGCTCCGTAAAAATGGGCACCACCACGGGCACCCCCCCTTCGGGCCCCAGCATGACAAACCTGCCTTTGGGCAGGCTGATGGCATTGCCGCTGCGGTATTCCCAGGCCATGCTCAGGCTCAGGCGGGCGTTGAGGTCGTACATGAGCACCAGGCTGATGTCGTGGCGCTTGTCGTTGCGGGGAGGAAATTTGCGCCCCTCCGAAATGGCGTCAAACCGCCGCCACGACCAGGAGAGGGTATAGCCCAGCCAGCCGCGCAGCCTGCCATCTTTCTTTTCCAGGTACAGCTCGTTGCCGTAGCTCCAGCCATCGCCAAAGACAAACTCTGTCTCCAGTTCATTATTCACAAACAAATTGGCCCCATCCTTAAAATCAATCTGGCGTTTCAGCCACTTGTAGTACACCTCATTGCTCAGCAAAAAGGATTTGCCCAGCATGAGGTTCAGGCCAGCTGCCAGCTGGTCGGAACGCTGGGGGCGCACCCCAGCCGTGGAGGGGTACCACACATCGGTGGGCAGAGCCGCCCCTGAGCTGGATACCAGGTGCAGGTATTGCTGCATGCGTGCATAGCTGGCCTTGAGGGACATGTTTTCCCCCAGGCTGTACCGGATGGAAAAGCGGGGCTCCAGGCCCTGGTAAAAGGTGTTTTTGTGGTTGAACCCCGACCAGCGAAGGCCCAGGTGCACCCTGGTGCGTTTGTTCAGCTCAATGTCGTCCGACAAGTAAGCGCCCAGCTCGGAGGCGTAAAAGGTACTGCCACCAGAGAAACTGAAGGTGGTGTCGTCGGCTGCGCCTCCCTGCAGCCTGCCCACGATAAAGCGGTGGTAAATGCCCTGTGCGCCAAAGCGAATGCTGTGCCGGTTGTTGGGCAGGTAGGCCACATCGGCCCGCAGGCTGTAGTCCCTGATCTGAGAGCCCAGGCGGAAGGAAAACACATCAAAGCGGTTGGCAATCTCGTAGCGGTAGTCGGAAAAGCTGGTGGTGGTGTTCATAAACATACGGGGCCCAAATATGTGGTTCCAGCGAAAATTGACATTGGAATTGCCCCAGAAAAACTGAAAATTAAACTGGCCGTCGTCAAAGTTGAACTGGTCTCTGCCGAGGTAGCCACTGAGAAACAACTGATCATTTTCACCCAGCTCGTAATTGGTTTTGGCGTTGAGGTCGTAGAAAAAATAATCGGGGATGAGGTCAAAGTCGGGATTATCCTCATTGGCTTTGTTGATGAGGCGGGTAAAAATGTCCACATAGGTACGGCGGCCCGATAGCATGAAGGAGGCCTTGTCCTTTTTGAGGGGGCCTTCCAGGGTGAGGCGGGAGGCGATGAGGCCCAGGCCGCCGGTGGCGGCAAATTTTTTCTTGTTGCCTTCATTCATTTTCACGTCTATCACCGAGGAGAGCCGCCCGCCGTATTCGGCGGGAAAACCGCCCTTATGGAGTTTTACATCCTTGACAGCATCGGAATTAAAGGTGCTGAAAAACCCGAAGAGGTGGGAGGGATTATACACCGTGCTGCCGTCGAGCAGCACCAGGTTTTGGTCGGGGCCACCGCCGCGCACGAAGATGCCCGAGCTGCCCTCGCTACCTGCCGATACGCCCGGCTTGAGCTGCAGGCTTTTGATGATGTCCACTTCGCCGAAAAGGGCCGGCAGCATTTTGGCCTCGCCCATGCTGATGCGGCTTACGCTCATTTCGGTGGAGTTGACCTGCTCGGCATAGGAATTGGCCACAATTTCTACTTCCTCCAGGGTGAGCTCGCTGCTGCGCAGTTCGATGTTGAGCTTGGTATCCCGGCTGAGCAGCAGCAGGGTATCTTTTTTTTCAAAGCCCACATAGCGATACTGCACCCGTATGCTGTCTGTCAGCAGGGGTAGGTTGAGGGTATAAAAGCCGTAGGCATTGGTGTAGGTACCCAGGCCCAGCTGTGGGGCGGCCACGGTGGCGCCTATGAGACTTTCACCCGACTCAGCCACCTTAACGTAGCCACTGAGGGTGACGGATTGCTGAGCCATTCCGCTGATGCTGCCTAGCAGCCAGCACAAAAGGAGAAAGGCAGGGGAGAGGAAGCACTTCATGGGGTGAAAATACAGCATGCTTTCAAAAAAAGGAATGCATAATCTCTTACCCCCTAAAAAAAAGCCGCCCGGAAAGGAATTTTCCGGGCGGCAGGGGATTTTTTATAGGTAAAAAGCGCAGCTTAGTTTTCCTTGCGCTTCACCACAATGTCAATTTCGGCCTTTACTTCGCGATGCAGGTGGATCACGGCTTTGTATTCACCGGTGCTGCGTATGTCGCCAAAAGTGATGGCCCTGCGGTCAATGTCAATGCCTTTTTCTTTGAGCCGGTTGGCGATTTGGAGACTGGTTACCGAGCCAAAGAGTTTGCCGTCGGCACCTGCCAGGGTCTCGATTTCAATCACCACCCCTTCAAGTTGTTGGGCAGTTTCCTGGGCCTGATTTTTCACAAACTCTTGTTTGTGTGAGGCCTGGCGCTTCTTTTCCTCCAGGGACTTCCGGTTTGAGGGGGTAGCAGGAATGGCAAAACCCTGCGGGATGAGGTAGTTGCGGGCATAGCCGGGCTTAACCTTAACGACATCATCTACTTCCCCCAGTTTATATACAGGCTGTATCAATATTACTTCCATGGTTTATCTTGCTTTCGTTTTGGTTTTGGTTTTCAGTTCGTCTGTTACAAATGGGAGCAAGGCCAGATGCCTGGCGCGCTTGATGGCCACAGCCAGGCGGCGCTGAAACTTCAGGCTGGTACCGGTAAGCCTTCTGGGCAGGATTTTGCCCTGATCATTGACAAACTTCAGCAAAAAGTCGGGGTCTTTGTAATCGATGTACATAATCCCCGCCCGCTTAAAGCGGCAGTATTTTTTGGCGCGCTCCTGGGTGCGTATTTTATTGACCGCGGTGGGCCCGATTACAGATTCTTTTTTAGCCATATTGTAAAGGTTTTGGGGAAATTGACCCGGATGGATAAAAGGTCTCAAGGGATGGAAGAAGTTTTCACCGTATCCGGGTTGTAATTCCTGATTAACAACTAAGTTGAACTTACTGCTTTAATTCTTTCCGCATGCCGAAGCCCTGTTCCCTGCGCTTTTTGTTAAAAGCCAGGGCGTGTTTATCCAGCTTCACCGTGAGGTAGCGGATGATGTCTTCGTCATAACGGAAGTCGCGTTCAAGGCGTTTGATAAACTCACTGTACGCATTGAACTCAATGAACACGTAGTAACCACTGTTCCTTTTCGCTATGGGATAGGCAAGCCTGCGCATGCCCCAGTGCTCAAGGTTGTGCACGGTCCCATCGTTGTCTTTAATCAGCTGGACAATCTTGTCCACTGCCTTTTTCCGTCCATCCTCTGGCAGATCGGGATTGAGGATGAAGGTCGTTTCGTACTCGTTTTTAAACTTCTTTGGTTTAATATCCATACCTTTGTGTTAAAAATGGCTACAAAAGTAGCACTTTTTCCTCAAAATCCAACGGAAATATGGCAGAAACCTTAAAGCTTACCGCAGGCCTCGACCGCAGAGGCCGCTATGAAGAGCTCCTTCCGCAGCTGCAGGCAGTTATTGCGGCGGAAGACGACCTCATTGCCAACATGGCCAACATGGCGGCCATGCTCAAGACGGCCTTTGATTTTCACTGGGTAGGGTTTTACCGTGCCCAGGGCCAATTGCTCATTCTGGGCCCCTTTCAGGGTCCGCTGGCCTGCACCCGCATAGACTTCGGCCGGGGCGTATGCGGCACGGCGGCTGCGCAAAGGCAAAGCATCATTGTACCAGATGTGGAGCAGTTTCCCGGCCACATTGCCTGCAGCAGTCTGTCGCGCTCCGAAATTGTGGTGCCGCTGGTAGTAGATGGCCACACTCGCCTGGTGCTGGATGTGGACAGCGACCAGCCGGATGATTTCTCTGAGTTGGATGCTCATTTTCTCGCTGAAATGGTGCAGTTGCTGGCCCGGCATTTCTAAATCTTTGCCTCCAAGATTTTGAAATCGTCCAAAATGGCGATTTCTTTGTGGCGGATTCTTCCAATTACACAAATTTCATCTATCTTAGCAGCCAAAAACCAGGCAGACATCATGCGAGAAATTCAATTCAGGGAAGCCTTAAGAGAGGCAATGTCCGAAGAAATGCGCCGGGACGAGCGCGTATTCCTCATGGGAGAAGAGGTAGCAGCATACAACGGTGCCTATAAGGTGAGCCAGGGAATGCTGGATGAGTTTGGCGAAAAACGGGTCATCGATACCCCCATTTCTGAAGCGGGCTTTGCCGGCATAGGCGTAGGAGCCGCCATGGTGGGCCTGCGCCCCATTGTGGAGTTCATGACTTTCAATTTTTCTCTGGTAGCTATCGACCAGGTGGTGAACAATGCAGCCAAAATTTACCAGATGAGCGGCGGGCAGTTCAACATCCCCATCGTATTTCGCGGGCCCAGTGGCTCAGCTGGCCAGCTGGCAGCTACGCACTCCCAAAGCTTTGAAAACTGGTTTGCCAACTGCCCCGGACTCAAAGTGGTGGCTCCCAGTACCCCCGCCGATGGCAAAGGGCTGCTCAAGTCGGCCATACGCGATGAAAACCCCGTGCTGGTCATGGAGTCGGAAGTTATGTATGGCAACAAAGGCCCCGTACCTGAAGGAGAAGACTTCCTGATCCCCATCGGAAAAGCCGATATCAAACGCCCCGGAAAAGATGTGACCATCGTCTCCTTTGGCAAAATGGTACATGTAGCCCTGCAGGCCTGCGAAGAACTGGCCAAAGAAGGCGTAGATGCCGAAATGATCGATATGCGCTCGCTGCGCCCCATCGATTATACCACCATTATTGAATCCATCAAGAAAACAAACCGCTGTGTGGTAGTGGAAGAATCCTGGCCCCTGGCTGCGATGGCCGCCGAGCTGGCCTACATGCTGCAGCGTAGGGCCTTTGATTACCTGGATGCACCCATTGTGCGCGTTACGGGACGGGATGTGCCCCTGCCTTACTCCGCGCCCCTGGTGGAGGCTTTCCTGCCTAGTCCGGCCAGAACCATAGAAGCGGTCAGGCAGGTGATGTATAGCAATTGAGGCTGTTGGTTGATTCTTTGTGCGGACTTGAGACTAAAAAAGGCAAGAATGGAAGGAGATTTTACTAATCAGACTTCCTGAAAAATAGCTAAATAGTTTATACGAAAAATTGAGAAATTTCAATACTGGTATAGCTAACAGAGTTACTTTAGTGTAATTTTGTATTTTACCTTGACCTAACGTGACCTAGTTGCCTTGTCCGCCCACTACTTATCCAAAACTGATGAAGAGCTGGTAGCCCTTATTACCAATGGCGCTACTGACCTGTATGGAATCCTCTACGACCGGTATGCTGATAAAGTGTACCGCAAATGCCTGAGCTTTGTGAAAAACGAGCAAATTGCGCAGGATAATGTGCAGGACATCTTTCTGAAAGTTTTTTTCCAATTGTCAAAATTCAAAGGAAAAAGCCGCTTTTCTACCTGGTTGTATGCCATTACCTACAACTATTGCGTGGAATACTACCGGCGCAATACTCGTTATACACATGTAGAGGTAGATGAACGGATCGAACTGACAGAAGATGAGACCGAAGAACAGGAACTGCTCAAACTACGTACAGAACAATTGGCCCGCGCACTCGATAAAGTGGCTCCCGAAGATAAAGTGATTCTTTTGATGAAATACCAGGACAATATGTCGATCAAAGAAATCATGGAGCAGCTCGATATTGCCGAAAGCGCCGTAAAAATGCGACTGGCCCGTGCCCGGAAGCGCGTAAAAGCTGTGATCCAACAACAGGAAAAGGAATTGGTATGAGCAACAATTTTCAGGAACTGGAACCCAAACAGGGCATGCCCGGGCATATCAAAGATCTGCTCAAGCGACAAACCATGGGCCACCTCAGTACCATGAGAATGATTATCGACGTGGTGGATTTGTTTTTCGTGAAGGCAGGTACTACCCTGAGCCAATCTATTACCCCTCCTGGACAGAGTAGCCGGGACGAGGAACAATCTTCAGATTCATGAGTGTAATTAAAGATAATTTACCATATTTGTAGCTGCCTAATTAACGAAGCAATGGATCCCCAAAACGATACGATATTTAGCTGGGCTGATAATATTACACGATCTCTCCAAAGTGTTGTAAGTCAAATATTTGATATTTTCCCCAATCTGATTGGGGCCCTGGTATTGTTGATTTTTGGCTGGCTGATTGCCAAGCTGGTTTCTGGTATTGTAGCCAGGGTGCTCAAGCGTATTGGGCTGGACAAATTGGCCGACAAACTCAACCAGACGGAAATGTTTCAGGAGTCTAACCTGACGATCAAACCCGTAAAAATCATCAAAGGATTTATTTACTGGATTTTGCTGCTCATTTTTGTGCTTAGTGCTGCCGAAACCCTAGAGTTGGACCTGGTGAGCCAGCAAATTGGGGCCCTCATCCAGTACATCCCCCAGTTGCTTACGGCCCTCATCATCCTCACCCTGGGCTTCTACCTGGCCAATGCCATCAAAGAGGTGGTGGCCAATGCCTGCAGGTCCTTCAATGTACCTTCGGGTAAGATCATCAGCTCGGTGGTGTTCTATGTATTGTTCATTGCCATTGCTGTTACCGCCATGAACCAGGCCGGTATTGATACCACCATCATCACCTCTAATATCATCATCATGATCGGAGGCGTGGTGCTGGCTTTTGCCATTGCCTACGGCTTTGCTGCACGCAATGTGCTTTCCAGCATTCTCACCTCTTTCTACAGTAAAAGCAGCTTTCAGGTCGGCCAGGAAATTGAAGTGGATCAATACCGCGGCATACTCGTCAACATTGACAATGTGAGTTTTACCCTCGATACAGGCGATTCCCGGGTGGTATTTCCCCTCAGCCGCCTGCTCAACGACAAGGTGATTATCCACTTGCCCAAGGCCGAAGCCTCATGATGTACCGTTTATTGGGCTTACTCTTGCTGGTGAATGCCTTGACGGCATGTCGCCCTCTCTCTTCCTTCGACCGGTTTATACAGCAATCTGGTACCCACTTTGACCTGCTCATTGCAGGTGGCACGCTCATTGATGGCAGTGGGCAGCCCGGCTACCCGGCCGACCTGCTGGTGCGTGATGGAGAAATAGTTTATACCGGCCCGGTTGACAGCAGTAAAATTGAACTTGAACAATGGATTGATGCCAGGGGCAAAGTGGTTTGCCCGGGATTTATCGACCCCCATGCCCACGGCGATCCTCTCCGTACCCCTGCCTTTGAGAATTTTCTGGCGCAGGGGGTTACCACCATTGCCCTGGGCCAGGACGGTTTCAGTCCCTCTGAAGCCGACACAGAAAAATGGCTTTCGGCCTGGGAAGCCCAGGCCACCGGGCCCAACATTCTGCCTTTTGTGGGACACAGCAGCTTGCGCGAACTCGCAGGAATAGGGACGGCTACAGAGGTGGCCGATGAGCAGCTTCAGCGCTTGTGCGGGCTGTTGGAGCAGGCGCTGCAGGCAGGATGCTGGGGGCTCACTACCGGCCTGGAATACGTGCCCGGCACCTATGCGACAGAAACAGAGTTGCTGGCCCTGGCCAGGGTAGTAGGGCAGGGGGGAGGCTTGTTGATGAGCCATCTCCGCTCCGAAGATGATGAGCAGATTGAAGCGGCCCTGGATGAGCTGCTCAGGCAGGGACAGTACTGCCGGGTACAGGTGTCGCACATCAAGGTGGTGTATGGCAAGGGAGCTGCCCGCGCCAGGCAGATCCTGCAGAAGCTGCACGCTGCCCGCCGTTCGGGCGTAGAGGTTACGGCCGACTGGTACCCCTACACGGCCAGCTATACGGGTATTGGCATCGTGTTTCCGGCCTGGGCCAAAGCCCCTCACAATTACGAGCAGGTAAAGCAGCAGCGGCGGGCCGAGCTGGCCCGTTACCTGCGCATGCGGGTGGAAAAGCGCAATGGACCAGCAGCTACGCTATTTGGCAGCGGCCCCTACGCAGGCCAGACCCTGGCCGAAGTGGCAGCCCAGAGCGGCAAAGCCTTCGAAGAAGTGCTCATGGAGCTTGGCCCCACAGGGGCCAGCGGGGCTTATTTCGTGATGGACGAAGCCCTGCAGGCCACGCTGTTTAAAGACTCCTTGGTGATGGTG
>RFHT01000256.1 GCA_003696835.1 Bacteroidota bacterium | reverse complement strand
GCAGCAGACAGCAGCGGGCGTATGCCGGTGGGTAGAAGTTTTACCTCCCTCTTGTTGGATCACAAAGGCGATATATGGGCCGCTACCCTCAATAGTGGCTTTTCCTGTTATCACACACAGACCGAACGCTTTTCCAACTTCCCCAATGAAACAGCCGGCAGGGAGGCTACCGACTTTCCTCAAAATGAGTTGCTCAGGGTGGACTCAAAAAACAGAGTCTGGATGTATGGGATCAACCCTGCCACCCGCAAAGCCCGCTTAAAGTGCTATGATCCTGCCAGGGAACAAATCACCTACTTCGCTTTGGAGCTCAACCTGAAAAAAAAGTTGAAAGCAGCGGGCTGCTGCTCGAAGACCAGCAGGGACGTATATGGGCCCACCAGGGTAGCGGAGGCGTGTACAGGCTGGATGATTCATCCCATCAATTTATGCAGGTATTGTCTTGCGATTCGGTGGCCAATACCCCGCTGCGTTGTAGCCATGTCCAGCACCTCATGCTGGATACCTCCAACCAACTGTGGATCAGCACCGACAGGGGCCTGCATATTTACGACATAAACAAGGCTTCCTGGAAAGAGACCGACCAGCTTTTCCCGCAATTCCCGCTTCCCGCCCATCAGTCCATCTACTATAGCTATCAGGACCAGGCGGGAGCCATCTGGATATTTGCCGAAGGCGAGGGTCTGCTGAAATTTGAGCCTGATTCTCAAACCACCCGGGCTTTTACCTACCAGCTTGCCCCTTTCCGCGCACTGGGCCCCGCAGCCAGCTCTTTTATCATCCGTCCGGTAATGGAGGATCAGGCGGGAATATGGTGGATGAATGACACCAAAAAACTGGCCGTCTTTAACCGCAAATTTTTTTACTACCATCGCCTACGCCAAGCCTTTACCTACTACGGAGAAACCTTCCATCAGCCCGATAACCAACCCAACGAAATGCCACGCGCTTTTTTGATGGATAGGAGCGGGCTTATGTGGATAGGGAACCTCGGTGGCGTAAACCGCCAAACTCCCCTGGCCCAACGCATTGATCGCTGGGATTTTCACCCTTCGAGCATCTATGGGTTGGCTACCGACAGCATTCTCAGTGTACAGGAGGATAGCGAGCAGCAAATCTGGATCATGGGGCACGATAAGATCCAGCGGTTTGATCCCCTCAAAGCTGCTTTTGAAGCGTATCAGCCCCCAAAAACGGGTCCCCAAAACCGAAGCATTGTCTTCAACCGCTTCCAGGAAGATGCAGCGGGAAACCTATGGATAGGGTCGAACAAGGGCTTGTACAAATTTCATAAGGCCTCACATCAATTTCAGTTGATGCTTCCCCTCAACTCCGAAGAGGCAGTGGCCATAACGCCCGAGCTGATCGACAAGCAGGGACGACTGTGGGTGAAATACCTCAAACGGGTTTTGGGGGGAGAATATGGCTTTGCTTTGGGCATCGTAGAACTGCATAGTGGGAAACTGATCCAACAGTTTAAACAGCATGCTACAAACTCCACCTTATTGGCTGGAAACGTGATCATTGACATGATGATGGATTCCAAAGGCCGCATGTGGGTAGGCACATTTACAGGGGGACTGTGGAGGTACGAGCCCGATGCACATACATTTATATCTTACCAGCATCAGCCCGAAGATTCGACTTCCCTCAGCAACAATGCCGTCTCCTTTGTCTTTGAAGATTCGAAGGCCCATATCTGGGTGGGAACATATACCCAGGGGCTGAATAGGTACGTAGAGGAAACGGACAATTTCCGGCACTGGAAAAATCGCAACGGCTTTTTGGCAATCCTGTGTGCGCAGGAGGGAAAAAATGGAGACCTGTGGTTTGGAACGGACAGGGGGGAGGGCTTGTTCAACATGCAGGCAGATTCAAAGCGCCTGAGCTTTTACAACAAACAAAATGGCCTGGCCAGCGACCGGGTTCCTGCCATTATTGAAGATGACTTCGGGTATTTGTGGATTCCTTCCGAGGGCGGTATTTCGCGCTTCAATCCATACGAGAAATCCAGCGTGGTGTTCGGCACCCAAGACGGCTTCATGCCCTATATGTATGAGCATGTTCCTCAATACGCAAGGCCCTTCAAGGCTTCCAATGGCGACATCTGGCTCAATACCTACACCAGTTTGTTTCGCATACAGCCCCAAAAGTTGATGCAGGTGGACGCTATTCCTCCCCAGGTACTCATCACTTCGCTCAAAATCGGGGATCAAACCTACAGCGGGGCCGACGGTCATTTGCTTAGCCAGCACATTTCACACACTGCCAGCCTTACGCTGGCCCATGACCAGAACGACCTCACCTTTGAATTTCTGGGCCTGCATTATGCCCGCCCGGCCGACAACCAGTATGCCTGTAAGCTGGAGGGCTTTGATACCCACTGGAGTTCCCCCTCCCACGACCGCAAAGCCCGATATGCAGGTTTGCCGCCGGGAACCTACACCTTCCGGGTGCGTGCCAGCAATGCCGATGGCGTGTGGAACGAAGCCGGTGCTTCCATTCAGCTCACCATTGCCCCTCCCTGGTGGGAAACGGCCTGGGCTTACCTGGCTTATTTCATGTTGTTGCTGGCGGGTACAGGCTACTTCATCCGCTGGCGCACACGCAAGCAGGCGGCCAAAATCCGGGCCCAGGAAGAAGAACTGGCGCGGCAGCGGCAATTGTCCGAACGCCTCAGGGCGCTCGACCGTTTAAAAGATCAATTCATTGCCAATACCTCCCATGAATTACGTACCCCCCTCAATGGCATTATTGGCTTGTCCGAAGGCGTTTACGAACGGGTGCATGCTGCTCAGGACAAAGCCGATCTGGAGCTGGTGATTTCCTCTGGCAAAAGGCTCCATTACCTGGTGGATGATTTGCTGGATTTTGCCAAACTCAAAAACGGAGAATTCGACATCCAGCAAACTGCCCTGGACCTCAACAGTGTGGTATCCCTTATTTTGCGGATGAGTCGCCCCGCTGCGGAGAACAAACATCTTCAGCTGCTCAATGAGATACCCGACGACTTGCCTGCCGTGCTCGCCGACCCCCACCGCCTTCAGCAAATCCTGTATAATTTGGTGGGAAACGCCATTAAATTCACCGATGAAGGAGAAGTGCGGGTCGGTGCGGAGGCGGATAGCCTCCTGGTAAAGGTATGGGTTTCCGATACCGGGCCCGGTATTCCCAAAGACAAACAAGCCGCCATCTTTGAGGCTTTTCAGCAAGCCGACGGCTCTATTTCCCGTAAATTTGGGGGCACGGGGCTGGGCTTGTCCATTACCAAACAACTGGTAGAACTGCATGGAGGAAGGGTGTGGGTGGAAAGTGAAGTGGGGCAGGGGAGCACCTTTTGGTTTAGCCTGCCCGCTACGCAGGAAACCGGTGAAGTGATTACCACCAGCCAGAAACAACTGGGTACACTGAGCCAGGCTTCCTCCGGGCAGCCTGTCCTTGGTACTCCAGCTACCGAAAGCCTGGCGCCTCCCATGCCGGCTGAAGAAAGGGAGACAGAACGCCTACGCATCCTCATTGTGGATGATGAACCGGTGAATCAACGGGTGATGCAAAACCACCTGCACAGCCAACGTTTCGAACTGGCCTTTGCCAACGACGGCAACTCGGCCCTGGCCATTATGGAACAATCTCCCATGTTTGACTTGGTATTGCTCGATGTAATGATGCCCAATATGTCGGGTTATGAAGTGTGCAAAAAAATACGGGAAAAATACCTGCCTTCCGAACTCCCCATCATCATGGTTACAGCCAAAAACCAGGTAACCGACCTGGTGCAGGGCCTCAGCAAAGGAGCCAATGACTACCTGGCCAAACCTTTTTCCAAACAAGAATTTCTCGCCAGGGTAAAAACCCAGCTCGATCTGCATCACATTTTCCACATCACCGACCGTTTTATCCCCAATGAATTTATTCGGACCCTGGGGCACGAACGCATCACGGAGGTACAGCTCGGCGATGCAGTAGAAAAAGTAGTGAGTGTACTCTTTACTGATATTCGTAACTACACCACCCTCTCCGAAGCCATGACCCCAGCCGATAATTTTCGATTCATCAGTGGTTATACCAATCGCATGGGGCCCATTATCCGGCGGCACCGGGGGTTTGTCAATCAGTATTTGGGAGATGGGATCATGGCGATCTTTCAGTATGAAGCTGAGGACGCCCTTCAGGCCATGATAGACATGCAGGAAAAACTCAGGGCCTACAACGAAGAAAGACGGCAAAAAGGCCGACCGCCTTTGGCCGTAGGGATGGGCTTACATACGGGCCCACTCATGATGGGCATTATTGGGGACAGCCACAGATCCGATGCTGCCACCATTTCCGATACCGTTAATACTGCTTCACGCATGGAAGGGCTCACCAAAAATTTTGGGGCGCGCATCCTCATTAGCGAAAGCACCCATGGCGCGCTCCGAAACCCGGAGAAATACCATTTTCGCTACATAGGAAAAGTGCGTGTAAAGGGAAAACAGGAAGCGGTAGCGGTGTATGAATGTATTGACGGCGACCCGGAGGCCGAACGCGCCATCAAGTGGAAACTCAAAGAGGGCTTTGACATAGCCGTAACCCATTTCTACGGGAAAAAGTATGAGGAAGCATTCAAGTTAACCAAACAAATCCTGCAAAAAAACCCTCAGGATCAGGCTGCCCGGTATTTTCACCAAAGTGCCCAGGCGTACCTTCAGGATCATGCGCCTGGCTTTT
>RFHT01000030.1 GCA_003696835.1 Bacteroidota bacterium | reverse complement strand
TTTGAGTATGAAATTAATCCCAACCATCCGCTACAGGTGCAGTTTGAGGCGGTACCAGATCCCACGGGCATTGCCCTGGAGTACTTGTGGAGTTTTGGCGATGGCCATTCCTCCGATCTCTTCAACCCGCGGCATGAATACGAAAGGCCGGGCAGCTATGAAGTGTGCCTGCAAGTCATCAACCCTGTCACGGGCTGTACCGATGTGGTGTGTAAAGTGATCGTAGTAGGCGGAGGTGATTGTACGGCTTTCTTTGAAGCCTTCCCTTCCGCCATCGACAACTTTACCTATATTTTTGAAGCCCGCGACACCCGCGACGGCCTTATTTATACCTGGGACTTTGGCGATGGCCACACCATTGAAGGCGGCGGCCCGCGTGAACGGCATACTTACCAGGATCCCGGCATTTACATAGCCTGCCTCAAGGTGGAGGACACCCTCAACAACTGCCGCGACCAGTATTGCCAGGAAATATTTGTAGAAGTCATACAGGATTGTCACGCCGACTTCAGCTGGTGCCCCGACAGTACCGGCACCAGTCCCTTTGCCATCCGCTTCAAGCCCGTTATTCCTCCCATTGACCTGGGGCTGGAATACCACTGGACCTTTGGCGACGGCAGCACCTCCAACGAAGAAAGCCCTGTACACCTGTTCCCCGGCCCGGGCGAATACGAGGTATGCCTGGTGGTACAAACGCCCGATGGCTCCTGCATCGACCGGCAGTGTGAGGTGATACGTCTGGGCGAAGGTATCTGCGATGCTACCTTCTCCTATACCGAGCCAGCCAGTCTGGAAATCACATTTAGTGCCAACACGCTTGACCCGGACCTTGAGTACTTCTGGTTCTTCAGCGACAGTCCTACGCTGCGCAGGGGGCCAGTTGTTACTCACAGGTTCCCCCACGAGGGGCACTACCTGGTGTGCCTCACGGTGGAAGGAGACGACTGCCAGGAGACCTATTGTGATACGGTGTTTGTGAGCACCGGTGGAGGCAACTGCGTGGCCAATTACAGCTACCTGGTAGAGCCCGGCGGCATTTATCACTTCTTCAACCACTCCACGGGCAGCACGCCCAATGCCCAGCTGACTTACCACTGGGACTTTGGGGACGGAACTACTTCCACTGAGGAAAACCCCACTCATGGCTTCCCCAACGGCAACAATTACGAAGTATGCCTCACCATTTCGGATGCCACGGGTTGTACGGCTACCATTTGCCAGAACATAGGAGGTTATACCATTGAGGGCGAGGTATTTGCCACCAATTCTCAGGTGTTTAACGGCATTGCCTACCTCATTTACCACGACCCCATTTATCAGACCCTCACCGCCATTGATTCGGCCTTTGTGCAGGGCAGCCAGTATGCGTTCCACGGCGTTGGGCCGGGTACCTACCTGGTCAAAGCCGCGCTGCTGCCCGGCTCGCCCAACTACCACAGCTTCCTGCCCACCTACCTTGGCGACAAGCTCTTCTGGCACCAGGCCATCAGCGTGGTCATTGCCACCAGCGATGTGTATCTGCCACCCATCAACCTGGTGCCCGGTGCCAACCCCGGCGGCCCCGGCTTTATAGGCGGGCTCATCTCCGAGGGCGCCAACAAGCAGGCCGGCGATCCCCTGGCCAATGTGTCGGTATTGCTGCTCGACATAGACGAGCATGCCATCACCCATACCGTTACCAACGAAGCCGGCGAGTACAGCTTTGACAACCTGGCCTGGGGCACGTATAAGGTGTTTGTGGAAATACCCGGCAAGCTGGCCGATCCCTGGATCATTACCATTGGGCCCGACCAGCCCGAAATGACCTCAGCCGACTTTGTGGTGGAAGAGTTTACCATCACCACCGGCTTTGACAAGCCCAGCTTTGGGGAAGTGCTCAGCCTCTACCCCAACCCGGCTACCAATACGGTGTATGTGGACCTGGAGCTGAAAACTGCCGAAAAACTCACCCTCTCCCTCATCAGTATGATGGGGCAGGAAGTGCTGCGGCAGCAAGTACAGCTCACTGCTGGCAGGCATCAGCTCAAGCTCCCTGTTGAGCATATTCCCGAAGGGGTTTACCTGCTGAATATACGGGCAAAAGAACAACTCATAGCAATAAGGATGATAAAACAATGAAAATTTAAGTAATTGTCGCATCTGATCCATCCGACGGCTCCTTTTGGAGCCTCGGGTGGAATTTTGAGTTCTGGTGTTTTTCGCTGATTACCCCTGAAAATCACGAGCCCGCATACAGCGGCACAAATGAACTAACCCCTATACTGGCATGATAGACCCTCAACTTTTACATGCATGTAAAGAGCAGGACCGCAAAGCTCAGGCCGAGCTTTACCGTCGCTGCTACAGCATGCTCATGGGGGTGTGCATACGGTATCTCAAGCAGGAAGAAGAAGCCCGGGCAGTGTTGAACCTCGGCTTTCTGAAAATTCTGAACAACCTGCATAAATATCAACCGAAAGTACCTTTTGAAGCCTGGATCAGGCGTATTATGATCAACACCGTAATTGATGAGTACAGAAAAAACAAGCGACATAAAGCGACCATTGCCTACACTGATTTTGATGACAGACAGCATGAGGAAGCCTTTATAGATTTCAATGAGGCGGATCAGCAGTTTGATGCAAAAGAAATAGAGCGCATGATTCAGCAGTTGCCCGGTATGAGCCAGCAGGTGTTTAACCTCTACGCCATTGATGGATACAGCCACAAGGAGATCGGCAAGATGCTGGGTATTTCGGTGGGCACTTCCAAGTGGCACGTTTCTTTTGCCAGGAAAAAGATCAGGTTCATGCTGGCCGAGGCCATGCGAACCAACAACACGAAAATCTATGAACGCGAATAGGGATTTAGATCGGTTTTTGAGGCAAAAGCTCAGTGGCCGCAGCTTTGAGTACGAGGAGGCCTACTGGGAAGAGGCAGCGCAGCTCATCGAGCTGCAACAAGCCCTCAACCGCAGGCGGAGGCGGTGGTACATCAGCCTCAACCTCATTGCTCTGCTGGGCATACTGTCAGCAGGAGCCTGGTTGCTCGGTGGGCCCGAAGCTGCTGCTGAGGGCGGGTCGGGCTCCGTAATTACAAGCGGGCAAGCTGCTGCCCCGCCTAGCAGTCCGGCACCTCCTGCCTCTTTGGAGCAGCAGCTCCTTCCCCCGCAGGAAGCACTCTCCTTGCATCAGCAAGCTGCTTCGGGCCAGGCTCCGGCCAGCACTTATGCGTCCCGGCCCGCCACAGGCGGGGCTGCTACCAGGGGAAGGACAGGCCTGCAAACGACAACTACAGATGCTTTCCAACCGCCGGAAAAAGAGTCTGGTGCTGAGTTGATGACAACGGCTCTTTCCTTTGCTTCTGAAGCTGCGACTCCGGTCGCTGGGCTGCCGCTTCAGCCTGAGCAGGCTGGGGACAAGCTGGAAGGTGGGCCCACAGTTTCTCTTGCTGGCAGCAGCTCGCTGCAGCAAATAGATGCGCCTTTTTCATTGCTTGCTGTCAACCCCATGCCTCCCAAAGATATACGGCGGGTACAGCTGGTGAGGCGCCCCAATCACTGGAGCCTCGTAGGGGGGGTACAGCTCTCGCTCAACAGCCGTTCCCAGCTTTATGGAGACCCTCTGCTGGGCGTTTCGTACAGCCGCAGCCTCAGTCCCTGGCTGAGCATGCATGCCGACTTTTTGTATCACTCGCAGTCCGGGCTGGCCTTTAGCCAGCACCGCAATAACGTTAGCTATGCCTTTGGTTTTGAACGCGACAGCCTGAGCCTGGTGGCCAAACGGCTGCACTACCTGGAGCTGCCCCTGTATGTGCGTGCCCGGCTGGGCCGTGGACACTATGTACTTGCAGGTATGAGCTATGCCTATCTGCTGCAGGTATCGGGCGAACTGCACACCCACCACAGCAGCAGCCTCAGTGCCGAGGCGGTGCAAAGCAGCCAGCAGGTGTGGGTATCGAGGCAGGCCTTCCGGCCCCATTTGCTGAGTTTGCGGCTGGGCTATGAACGGCAGCTATGGCGGGGCGGCTTTGCAGGAGCAGTGGCCCGCTACCGGCTGGGTCCCATTTACGGAAGCGAAGCTTCCGCTCAGTTGCCTCCGCTCCAGCTTCAGCTTTACCTGCGCCATCGTTTATTTAAACATTGAGGAATGAAGAAGGATAAGAGCTTGTTGTTCCCTTTGCTGGTGTTTGCCCTGCTGTTCTGGGCCTGTAACCCTACTGAGCTGCCTGATGAAATGGTGGATACGCCGGACTTTTACCTGCAGGGACGCATGGACGCCCAGCCCCTGAAGCTGGAGGCCGGCAAGCAGGGCTATTACATGTACACGCGTTTTGGCCGCGACAGCCTGCAGGTATATACTTTTGAGAGCGAGCTGGCCACTTGTGAGGCTTGTCCTGAGGGAATGAAAATTGTCATTCGCGACCAGCAGGTTTCTCAGGCAGGCAGCAGTGTGAGCCTGAGCCAGTCGCTGCCAGTGGGCAGCTATGCCTTTCGCCAGCGGCCGCGCGAAGGCGAAAACTTCTACCGCGTATCTTTTTTCTCAGAAGTCAATGAATCCCACGCCACTGCCCCGCTGAGCTACAGCTGGGATTTTGGCGATGGCAGTGTTTCTACCGAGCAAAACCCCGTACATACCTTCAGCTCGCTGGATTCTGCTTATGAGGTATGCCTGCTGGCCACCGACGGCCAGGGCAACAGCAGCAACATCTGCAATGAGCTCAACCTGAGCCTGGATCACTGCATTGCGCAGTTTCACCACCGCCTAAGACCCGAATACGGCAACTACGTGGAGTTCAGGAGTGAGGCCCAGGGCCTGCAACCCATCCGCTACCTGTGGGAGTTTGGCGACGGCGCGGTAGCCACGCTCAACAATCCGGGGTATTACTACTCCGACGACCGGCTCTATACGGCCTGCCTGACGGTGATAGACGAGCACGGCTGCATCAGTCGCATGTGCAAGAATGTAGCTACAGAGCCCGATATGCTGGAAACCAACTTTACCTACTCCATAGAAGCCCTGGCGGTGCCTCCGCGCGACAGCCTTGGTCTGGCCCAGGTGAGCATACAGTGGACCGACGCTTCGGGCAAGGTGTTTCGCAGCGATGCACATGCCCAGCCCGACGAAGCCCATTTTAACCTCCTGGCCGTTGAAGCTTATCAAGACAATGAGTTGGGACAACAGACCGCCAGGCTGCAGGTCCGCTTTAGCTGCCGCTTGTTTGCGGGAAATGAAACCCTGGAGCTGGAAGATATGGTCGGCTTTATTGGGGTGGCTTATCCGTGAGGGATGGCTGGCAGCTCATCAGGAGAAAGGGCGGGATGACAGAAAGCATGCTGGCTGCATTTTGGGGCACTCCAGGATAAAAAGCGCCCGCCAACTACCGCCATATTCAGATATTTTCTATATTTGGACAATGGCCAAAGGCAAAAAGAACGAGCATCAGGGCAATACCCAGCGCAAGGGTGAGGGCAGCATGTACGACAAAAT
>RFHT01000255.1 GCA_003696835.1 Bacteroidota bacterium | reverse complement strand
GGCGACCCCGATGCCACCCTCTTCAGCTATCAGTGGACCCCAGCTACCGGGCTGAGCAATCCCCATATACGCAACCCCCTTGCCAGCCCCGATACCACGACCCTCTACACCCTCATGGCCACTTCCAATTTTGGTTGTGGCTCAAATTCTGCTTCTACCCTGCTCACTGTCAAATCAACCCCCATAGCTGAAGCTACCAGCCGGGATACCCTCATTTGCGAAGGCGATATGATTCAGCTTTCGGCTACTGCCCGCTTTACCACTACCCCACCGGCTCCCGTCACTTACCTCTGGCGTCCTTCTACCGGTATTGTGGGCAGTGCAAACCAGGCCGAAGTAGTAGTAGCGCCAGTAGCTTCTACCTCATATTGGGTAACAGCCAGTATCTCCGGCGACTGTCCCACTACGGATACTGTATTCGTAGAGGTAAGTCCCACTTTTGAAGCCACAGCCAGTGCCGACACAGCCGAAATATGCAGCGGGCAAAGTGTACAGCTGCATGCATCGGGTGGCTTCGGCAGTGCCAGCTACCAGTGGATGCCGGCAGCCAGTGTAAACAATCCTGCCGCTCCAGATCCCATTGCCACGCCCGATACTACCACCACCTACCTGGTGGTGGTGAGCGAAGGCGCCTGCGAGGACACCGTAGCCGTTCCCGTGAAAGTAAACCCCACCCCCACCTCCGACTATTTTACCTCCGAACCCAATGGCTGCGTGGGGCTTAGTGTGAGCTTTTTTGAGAATAGCCAGAACGCCATTGCCTACATCTGGGATTTTGGCGATGGCAGCCCTGTAAGCAATGAGGCCAACCCGGTTCATGTATATGAACAGCCTGGCAGCTATAGCGTACGCCTTACTACCGTAGGCCTTGCCGGTTGTAGCAGCAGCAGTGCCACCACCACCGTCAACATTGCAGAACCAGTACAGGCTCAGTTTAGTGCTTCCCCCTCCCCAGCCACCCCCATTTATATGCCAGGCGCCAACATACAGTTTACCGATATGTCTGCCAATGCCTTGCAGTGGCTGTGGGATTTTGGCGATGGTAGCGGTTCAGCCGAAACCTCTCCCGCTCATACCTACACCCAGGCAGGCAGCTACGAAGTTACCCTCACGGTAACCGGCGAAAACGGCTGTATCGACCGCTTCAGCCTCGGGCCTTTTGACATACTGGCTCCCCAGTTGTTTATTCCCAACGTATTCAGCCCCAATGGCGATGGTATAAACGATGCCTTTGAGGTGCGCTACCAGGGAGCTGAGCGGTTCTTCATGGAAATTTTTGACCGCTGGGGAAATCAGTATTTTGAAGCACAAAATACCAGCGATACCTGGAACGGCCTGGCCCCTTCGGGCGAACCCGCCACTGAAGGCGTGTATTATTACCATGTGCGCATAGGAGACAAAAGCTATATGGGGGACCTCACCCTCATGCGATAAGTGCAATACTGCTTTTCATTATAGCCTGAATGGATACAAAAGATACCCAAACAGCCATCATTCCCGAGCTGCAATGGATTGAGAAACTCACCTATATGATGGACAGCCTCATCCGGCTGCCCCTCACAAATTTCCGCTTTGGGCTGGATCCCATTATCGGGCTGGTCCCGCTCGTGGGAGATGTGGTTTCTTTTGCCATTTCAGGCCTCATGCTGCTGTCCATGGTGCGCCACGGCGTGAGCGGGCGCCTGCTCGTGCTCATGATTGGTAACCTCATCTTTGACTTCTTGCTGGGAGAAATCACCACCGTTGGGGATGTGGCTGACTTTGGCCTCAAAGCCAACAGCCGCAACCTCAAGCTCCTGAAACGGCACCTTGAAAAAGGAGAGCTGCAAGGTAATGGATGGGGCACTGTTCTGATGGTAGCCCTCATCCTGCTGGTGATACAGGTGGCCCTGGTGGTGGGCGTGTGGTTCCTCCTTGCCTGGGTGTGGAATTCCCTTTCTGCGGCTTTTGCTGTTTAAACATACCGATCAATAAATACCTGAGTGTTTCAAAGCCCTCCCATCAACCTTACACGACTATGAAAAACCCACTCATATTATACCCATATTTGTTGTTGTTCCTGCTTGCTTGTCATGTGGTGAAAAACAACCCGCATGAAGAAGAATGGATTTCGCTCTTCAATGGAGCCGACCTTAGTGGATGGGAGCCCAAAATAGCCGGGTTTGAGGCAGGAGAAAATTACAAGCACACTTTTCTTGTTGAAGACAGCATACTCAAAATAAACTACCAGGAATACGACTCATTTCACACGGAATACGGGCACCTGTACTACCACCAGCCCTTTTCATATTACAAGCTCAGGCTGGAATACCGTTTTGTGGGCAAGCAGGTGCCTGGCGGAGCTCCCTGGAATGTGCGAAACAGCGGCGTGATGCTTCATTCCCAGTCTGCACAGGAACAGGGGCTTCACCAGCACTTTCCGGTGTCGGTAGAAATGCAGTTTCTCGGCGGGCTGGGTAGCGGCGAGCGTCCTACGGCTAACCTCTGCACACCCGGAACCATGGTCGAAATGCAAGGCAAACTCGTACGTGACCACTGCATCAACTCACGCTCTAAAACTTTCCACGGCGACCAATGGGTCTCCGTGGAAGCCATCGTTTTGGGCGACTCTGTTCTCCACCACCTCGTGGGTACCGATACGGTGTTATCCTACTCTCACCCACAAATTGATGCCATTTTTGTAAATGCTGAAAACTACAACTGGGAGCAAGCAAATGTACCCCATGCCCAAAACTGGCCCAAACGCGAAGGCGAGCGCCTCACCTCCGGCCATATTGCCCTTCAGGCCGAAAGCCACCCCATTCATTTTCGGCATATCCGGCTACTCAACTTAAAGGGATGCATGGACCCAAAAGCCCGCAACTACAAATCTTATTACCTCAAAGCCGACCCTTCAGCTTGTGTATATTAACTATTCCGTGTATCAATTTTTCAGGCATGAAATTATCCTCCTACAAATCCGTCGTGTCACAAAGCCTGCACTACCTCAGCCGGCCACATGAGCACATACTGCGTACCCCCCTCCAAAGCCCTGCCGCCTGGAAAGGCGCTGAGCTGCAAGAGCAGTCTCACTGGAAAGTAGAGCTGAACAGCATGCAGATAGATGAAATACGCGCTGCGGTGCGCTATGCCCAAAAAAGTGGAAAAAAACTGGCCGCACTTGGTCCCAGAGACTTTCCACTGCCCACCCTGGCGGGAGAAATTCAGATGTGGAAACGCGAAATTACTGATGGCACTGGTCTCAAAGTGATCCGTAATGTACCCGTAAATGACTGGAGCCTGCAGCAAGCAGAAATATTTTTCTGGGGCCTGGGCCTGCATCTGGGAGTTCCTGGTGCCCAGGACAAAGACGGTGCCCTGCTGGGACACGTCATAGACAGCACCGGCCAAAAAGCCATGCCCCAGCACATTCGCCTCTACAAAACCCGTGCAGCCATTCGCTATCACTGCGATGCTGCCGACGCCGTGGGCCTGCTGTGCCTCAACAAAGCCCTGCAGGGAGGCAAAAGCCTGCTCGTCAGTTCCGTAACTGTGTATAACCAGATACTGCAGGAAAGACCCGACCTCATCGAATTGCTCTACCAGCCATTCTACCTCGACACCCGCAGCAGCACCGACTTCAACTACATCAAAGTGCCTCCCTGCCGCTTTGCAGGCGGAAAGCTCAAAACCTTTTACCAAAGCGACTACTTCCGCTCGGTACACCAGTACAGCAATGTGCCTCCTATAGACCCGCGCAAGCAGGAACTGATTGACCTCTATGACCAAATAGCCATGCGGCCCGGCATGGCTCTCGAAATGGACTTCGAGCCAGGCGACATACAGCTCATCTCCAATCACAGTGTGATACACGCGCGCACCGACTACCTCGATGCACCAGAGAGTAAAAGGCACCTGCTTCGCCTTTGGCTCAGCCTGGAATATCCCGCCACTCCCCGGCTCAAATGGCTCAGCTTTCGCAGCAAACTGAGCCTGCTCCAAAACATGCTGGCCGCCAAAATTCATTGCCGCCTGCATCCGCCGACGAATAAACGCGCTTTAAACTCACAAAGAGCGAATCAGACTTGACAAAATATGGGTCATTTTGGGCTCCGCTTCTCCGGCCACCCGTATGATCTCTGCCACGTCCACCGGCTCCAGGTGGTCGGGATCGCACTCATCTGTAATCACCGAAATGGCAAAGGTACGCAGGCTCATGTGATTGGCTACAATCACCTCTGGTACAGTGGACATGCCCACCACATCGCCTCCTATCATGCGCAAAAAGCGGTATTCTGCCCGCGTTTCCAGGTTGGGCCCGATTACCGCCACATACACTCCCGTGTGCACAGGGTAATGGTGCTGCTTCGCAATTTCCTCTGCCCGGGCGATCAACGTCTTGTCGTAAGGCTGGCTCATGTCCGGAAAACGTGGCCCAAATTTATCCAGATTCGGACCAGTAAGCGGGTTGGCCGTTTGCAGGTTAATGTGGTCGTCCAGTATCATCAAATCGCCCTTGCGGTAGGTGGGATTCAGCCCGCCGGCTGCATTGGAAATAAACAAGGTATGAATGCCCAGCATCTTGAGTACCCGCAATGGAAAGGTGATTTCCGCCATGGAGTACCCCTCATAAAAATGAAAACGCCCCTGCATGGCTACTATATCCTTTCCCCCTATTTTACCAAAAATCAAGCGCCCGAAATGACTTTCTACGGTTGAAATGGGAAAATGTGGGATGTGGTTATAAGAAATAGAACGCTCTATTTCAATCTCCTCTACCAATCCGCCTAGCCCTGTTCCCAGAATAATTCCTATACCCGGCGATTTGTCATATAGCCTTCGTATGTAATCAAAAGCCTCGTTGAGTTGTTTTTCCATATTGGCATATCAGTTTTAAGGGTATCAAATATTTCCACTTATCGAAAAAACAAGGCCCTATTTTACAGCTTTTCACCACAATATACAACGCAAACTACAGCTAGCTGCCGAAAGCCCCATCCCTAGCAGGTTTTTGGGTTTTCCACATCCCCTTTTTCCTCTCGCTCAACATCCTGGTTTTCAGCTAACTATTATTCACGATTTTTGGGAATAACATGTGCATAAGCCCCACCTGGCGTGGACGAGCTTTTCCACATAGCTGTGGATAGGTCCCCTTTTGGTGGAAAAGTGGAAAAGACAAAAAATGAAGGTGGATTATGGACAACTTATACACCCTGCTGCCCACACGCGCTTACTTACAATTTATCAATAAAGTCCGGTATCCACATAAATGTGGATATGTATATAAGCATCATAAAAAACCAGTGAAAAAAATAAACCCTTTCCCTAAGCAAAAAATTATGACAGAAAAAGCAGCAGCTGAATTATACATTCAGTAGCCTCCTTTCGCCCCTGACTGCAAAGCCAGCTATTCAACAGAAATATTTTTTATCTCCAAAATATGGCCAATTTTTTCCGGTATGTAAGATGTGGAATAACAAAGAAGTAAAAGTGGAGAAAATGGATTCCAACTTTTTTATCTAAAACTTATCCCGAAATCCACAGCCCCATTATTATTAATATATTTTTAAAATAAAGAAATAGATAATATAGTAGCTTGATCATTCACCTCTTGTTTGAGGTACTTTTTCCTTGTGGTTTTCGATTTGCTGCCCGCTTCAGTAAGCAGACACCCATACATGCCAAAATGCATGCCAAAGGTCTGGCCGCTGTGTATAAGTGTCCGACCAGCCGACTGCTTCAAAAAGTGGATAAGTATGCTTTTCCAATTATATTATGCATACTTAATTATTTGGTATTCAGTTATTTATTTATTTTTTCCTAGTTAAATTTGTGGCTCATTTTTTGTTGACAATATGTGTATAAGCCAGTTTTTTTTCATATTCCAGCATAAGTTGCCCGGCTTTTTGTACTTTTGAACTCCGGCTCTTCTGGACACTGATCAAAAAGGTTTTCGCTTACTGAGCAAGCTATGGCACACGATTCTTCCACATCGTTGACCTCCATATCCCAATTGGGTGAGTTTGGGTTAATTGAACACCTCACCAAGGACTTTCCGGCTTTTGATGCACGGCTACTCAAAGCTGTAGGGGATGATGCCGCAGTGGTAAAATCTCCGGGGGAAGAAGTGCAGGTGTTTTCTTCTGACCTGCTGCTGGAGGGGGTACATTTCGATCTGGCTTATGTGCCTCTGCGCCATCTGGGATATAAAGCCGTGGTGGTTAACCTCAGTGATATAGTGGCCATGAACGCCCAGCCATACGGCATCACTGTAAATGTGGGGCTGAGCAACCGGTTTTCAGTAGAGGCAGTCGAAGAGCTCTATGCCGGCATACGGCTGGCATGCGAAGCCTACCAGGTGGATTTGCTGGGGGGCGATACCAGCAGCTCCAGGCAGGGGCTCGTCATTTCGGTTACGGCCTTTGGACGTGCCAGTGAGGAGCAAATCGTTTACCGCAGCGGCGCCCAGGCCAACGACCTCATTTGCGTGAGCGGCGACCTGGGAGCAGCCTATGCAGGCCTGCTGGTACTCGACCGCGAAAAAACGGCTTATCTCGACAAACCCGATATTCAGCCCGACCTGAGCGATTATGACTACGTAGTCGGGCGCCAGCTCAAACCCGAAGCCCGTATTGACATTATCCGCCGGCTGGCCGAGCTGCAGCTAAAGCCCAGCTCCATGATGGATGTGAGCGATGGCATCGCCAGCGAGCTGCACCATATATGCCGGCAAAGCAAAAAAGGCGCAAAAATATTTGCCAACAAACTGCCCATTGACCACCAGACTGTGGCAGTGGCAGAAGAATTTGACATAAGTCCTACTACCTTTGCCCTCAATGGTGGAGAGGACTACGAACTGATCTTTACCCTTCCGGTTTCTGCTTTCGAGCGCATCAAGGCAGAAAGAGAAATCACCATCATTGGACACATCACCGATGATGAAAACCTGATTCAACTGGTGCTGGAAACAGGCCAGGCCGTAGAAGTAGAAGCTCAGGGATGGCAGCATTTTAAATCCTGATTTTCATGATCAACAAACAACTTCACTCAAATTCCTAAATGTCTAAGCTTATTGTTTTTATTTCTGCTTGCCTCGTTCTTCAGTTTACATACACCTTTGGTCAAAATGAAAGAGTTATCCGTCAGCTACATTCAGCCGACCAGGCTGTAAAGGCCGATAAGTTTGGTAAAGCATTGAAAAAATATGAGAAGATTCTCAAAATTTCTCCCGAAAATAAACATGCCCTTATAGGCATGGCCTATACCAGCTCGGTCATTGGCCAAAACCAGCGTACCAATGCCAAAAAGCGAAAATACTACCAGCAGAGCATGCAGTATGCCCAAAAGGCCTATCAGCTGAGCTCCATGTCCACCGATGCCAACTACATGATGGCGCTCATCAAGGACAAACAGGCAGAGTTTGCTGAGGCTGAAGAGCGCATCCGGCTGGCAAAGGAGATGCAGGAGCACGCCAACTATACCCTGAAGTTTGAACAGGAAAATGCAGGGGCTTATTTTCTGCTCGGGCGCTCCTACTTTCTGCTGGCTACCTTGCCCTTCGACTCCCGGGCTGAGGTGGAGCGGGGAATACCTGCACAGCGCGCCTTGGAGCTGGCCATAGAAAACTTTCAAAAGGCCATCAAGCTGGACCCCAACAGGGTGCTGTATTATTACAGCCTGGCCCTGGCCTATGAGGAAGACCTCAAAATAGATAAAGCCCTGGATGCCGTAAACCGGGCGCTGAGCCTTGAACCCACACCTGAAGATGGGGGCACCAGCCTGATTATGCGGTGTCAGGAACTCAAGTTTATGATCAATTAAATGACCTCTATTCTAACCTACAATGTAAATGGTATTCGCGCCGCTGAAAGAAAATCTTTCCTGAGCTGGTTGGCAGAAGAATCCCCCGACATCCTGTGCATACAGGAAACCAAAGTGCAGCATCACCAACTGGGCAAAAGCCTTACCCATCCCGATGGCTACCATACCTACTGGTTTGACGCGGAAAAAAAGGGATACAGTGGCGTGGCGATTTTCACCAAACGCGAACCCCTGAACGTAGTGTATGGATGCGGCATGGATAAATACGACCGCGAAGGCAGGGTACTGCGCGCCGACTTTGAAGAATTCTCCATTCTTTCCACTTACTTCCCCTCTGGTACCACCGGAGATGCCCGGCAGGCCTTCAAGGAAGAATTCATGGACGACTTCTATGAGTATATTCGTCAGCTCAAAACGCAAATTCCCAACCTCATCATCTCAGGCGACTTTAATATTTGCCACAAAGAAATTGATATTCACGATCCGGTAAGGAACAAAAACAGCTCCGGTTTCCTGCCCCACGAACGGGCCTGGCTGTCCAAATTTTTTGACCTGGGCTTTATTGATGCCTTTCGCAAATTCAACCAACAACCACACCAATATACCTGGTGGAGCTACCGCGCCAGAGCCAGAGCCAATAACAAAGGCTGGCGCATAGACTACCATGCCGTGGCCAAACCCCTGGAAAACCACTGCGCTGATGCCTGTATTTTAGCCGAAGTGGTGCACTCCGACCACTGCCCCGTAAAATTAATCATGGATTTTTAGATAAATTGTTGAGATCATTTTACTATATTGAACTCAGTAGCTGTTTTCTTCGTTAAGACAATGAGTGGGAATACCTCCCCTCTTTGCACTACAAATAAACCTTTTCGTAACAGTCAGACTATAAAGCCGCGATTATAACGGATTAACCGAGGCCATTATGAATCATCAAAATGTGTTGGACCAGCGCCTGAAGGCGTTCCGGAAAAAGTACTATACGGATAAAATCATCCGTGGGTCGCTTATACTTGCCTTGCTCATCACTTCCATGTTGTTCGTTGTCCTGCTGAGCGAAGGCATTTTTGGCTTTTCTTCTGCTGTGCGAACCGCCATCGTATTTGGCCTGGGGCTGGTGTTTTTGGGCGTGCTGGTGTACATGGTGCTCTGGCCCCTTTCTCAGCTATTTAACTGGGCCAAAACCATCTCGGACTTTCAGATAGCCGAAATGGTGCGTACCCATTTCCCCGAAATAAATGACAAACTCACCAACCTGCTTCAACTCAAACGCAGTGCGGTGGGTTCTTCGGCCCTGGCCTCGGCAGCCATAGACAAAAAGGCACGCGACATCGCTCCCGTTCCCCTGAGCTCGGCCATCAACCTCAATCTCAACACCCGCTACCTGAAGTATCTGGCTGTGCCCGTGCTGCTTTTTCTCATTACCTATTTTACCAACCCTTCCCTCATCAGTACCAGCGGCCACCGCCTGGTGCATTACAACCAACAATTTGCTCCTCCTGCTCCTTTCAAAATCCAGATTGACAACCTGCCTCAGCAGATTGTGGCCGGGCAGGACTACGAGCTGAATGTCAACATCGTGGAGCAGAAGGAACTCCCCAACGAATTGTACATTTACATCAAAAAAGCGTCTGAAAACCAGTTTATCGATTATAACCTCACCAAAAAAAGCCCCACAGCGTTTACCTATACCCTTTCCGACATCAAAGAAGACTTTGAACTCTATGTGGGCAATCCCGAAGTAAGAACCGAAGTATTTGCCGTGGATGTACTCAAGCGGCCTTTCATACGGAAATTTCAGGTGAGTATTACCTACCCCGCCTATACCGGTTTGGGGGTAGAAAAACTCGAAGAAAATGTGGGTGACTTTAAGGTAGTCAAAGGCTCCCTGGTAAAATGGCAACTTGAACCCAATGGCGACCTGGCCCAGGCTTACCTCGTAGCCGGCGACAGCCTGCCCTTTGTCATGGACGAAGCCGGCGGCTACAGCCTGAGCCGCAGAATGATGAGAGACATGGATTATTTCATCTCCCTCAATTCCACCGAGGGTATCTCCAATGTGGACACCGTAAAGTACCGCGTCAACATCATACAGGACCGTTATCCCTCGGTTTATGTATTTTCACCCAACAACGATTTCCTCATTGACCTGGATCCCAATATGCCGCTTGAGCTGGAAATTGCCGACGATTACGGCTTTACCAAAATGGCCCTCTACTATCGTTTTATTAAATCAGGAGGCATTAGCCAGGTAACCCAAACTCACAGTGAATACCCACTTGGCATAGAAAAAAATGTATTGCTGCAGCCCCTGGCCTACAATGTGGACCTCACTTCGCTGGGCCTGCAGGAGGGAGACGAGCTCGAATACTACATCAAAGTGTGGGACAATGATGGCGTGGCCGGCCCCAAAGCATCTACCAGTGCCGTTTACAAAGGGGTGTACCCTACCCTGGATGCCAAATACGATGAAGTGAGCGAAAAGCAGGACGCCTTCAAGGAAGACATAGAGGCCATGAACGAAAAGGCCAAAGAGCTGCAGGAATCCTACCGCAAAATGCAGGAAAAGCTGCTCGACAAAAAGCGACTTTCATTTGACGATAAAAAAGAAATACAGGAGTTGATTGACCAGCACCAGCAACTCACCCAGGAGCTGGAAGAAGCCCAGCAAAAGTTTGAAGAGACCAAGGACGAGCTTCAGCAAAATCAGATGATCTCTGAGCAAACACTGGAAAAATATGAGGAGTTGAATGAATTTTTGGAAGAGTTGGATAATCCAGAGATTGAAAAACTGCTGGAAGAACTGCAGGAAAAGCTGGAGAACTTCAACTCAGAAGACCTGATGGATAAGCTGGAAGAACTCCAGATGAACGACGAGGACCTCCAGAAGAGTCTGGAGCGTACCCTGGAACTGCTCAAGCAGTTGGAAGTAAACCAGAAGTCAGACGAAATCAGAAATAAACTGGACAACCTCAAGGCCAAGGAGGACGTGCTGAACGAGCAGCTGGAAAATGCCGAAACCAGCGAAGAGCTGGAGCAAAACGCCCAGCGTCAGGAAGAGCTCAGCAAGCAGATGGAAGGCATCAAAGAAGACCTCAAAGAGCTGGAGGAAATGAAGAGCAAAACCCAGACGCCAGACGAGGAGGCCATGAAGGAATTGATGGAGCAGGCCGAGGAAATACAGCAGGACATGCAGGAGGCCAGTGAGCAAAGCCAGGAGGCGGCAGAACAAAAAAATGAAAAGGGTCGCAAGAATCAGCAGCAGTCTCAGCAGTCGCAGCAGAATGCTTCCCAAAAACAGCAAAAGGCCTCGGAGCAGCTTCAGCAGATGTCGGAGCAGATGGAGAGCATGCAAATGGATATGCAGATGCAGCAGGACCAGCAGAACCTCGAAAGCCTGCGCGAACTGCTGGAGAACTTGTTGAAGCTATCTTTTGATCAGGAAGACCTGCGCGATGAGGTGAAAGAGCTCAAATACGGCGACCCGGCATTAAAGGATAAAAGCCAGGAGCAAAAAAAGCTGCAAGACGACATGAACCTCGTGCGCGACAGCCTGGAATCTCTGGCCAACAAGGTGCCTGAAATACAGAAGATGGTGCTGGATGAAAGCAAAAACATTACCGAGAACATGGGTAAGTCTCAAACCTATTTCAGGAACAAACAGGTGCCCATGATCACCATGCACCAGCAGGCGGCCATGACGAGCATCAACAACCTGGCCAATATGCTTTCGGATGTAATGAAGCAGATTCAGCAAAACATGATGAACATGCAGCAGGGCCAGGGCATGTGTACCAAGCCGGGAGGGCAAAAGCCCAATATGCAGCAGCTGTCCAAGCAGCAACAGCAGCTCAACCAGCAGCTGCAGCAAATGCTGCAACAAGGAAACATGGACCCCAAAAAGCTGCAGGAGATGGCTGCCCAACAAGAGGCCATACGCAAACAGCTAAAAGAAGCTCATGAGCGCATCAAACAAGAAGGTGGTAAAGCTCTGGGCGATATGGATAAAATCACTCAGGATATGATTCAGTCGGAGACTGAACTCATCAACCGGCAGTTGACCCACGAAACCCTTATGCGCCAGCAACAGATACTGAGCCGCCTGCTTCAGGCCGACAAGTCGGTGCGGGAACGGGAGCTGGACGACAAGCGCGAGTCAAAAACAGCCAAGGAGCTGGAACGGAAGGCACCAGAAGATTTGACCCTGGAGGAATACAAAAACAAAATTCGCCAGGAATTATTGAAGTCAAATAAGCTGGAGTATTCCAATGATTTTATCATATTGATCGAGCAATATTATAAAAAATTGGAGAGCACCAATGACAAGAAGTAACGCTGACACCCCATCAACACTATGTAGAAACCTGACGTTGGCCAGTACGCCCAACGTCATTCACCTGGTTGAAACCGTGGTGGATGAAATCCGGACTGAATTTCAGTTCAAGGATGACGTTTATGGCAACGTGATGGTGGCAGTGACGGAGGCGGTAAACAATTCCATCCATCATGGAAACAAAGGCGATGAGACCAAAAAGGTGTACATAGACTTTGAAATGAAAAACCCCTACCGTTTGCTGGTAAGAGTGCGGGATGAGGGCGATGGCTTTGATCCATCTTCCCTGGATGATCCTACTGCTCCCGAAAATGTGGGCAAAATAGGTGGACGGGGGGTGTTTCTGATGACCCATTTATCGGATGAACTGATCTTTGCCGAGGATGGCCGCCAGGTGGAAATGATTTTCAACATCTAACGTACCCTCAGGGCTATGCATGCTGCTCTTAGCCCCTGTGTGTTTGCTGTCACATGCAAGATGCGATCTGTTTTTTTTGCCAGGATGTCTCCTTTTCCCTGCCCGATGAGCGTGCTTCCAGTAGCTGGATAGCGGCTGTGGTGCGTGAGCATGGGCGTAGCATCCACTCCATCAATTACATTTTTTGTTCTGATGCTTACCTCTTAGAGCTAAATCGCCAGCATCTTTCGCACGATTACCTCACAGATATTCTCACTTTTCCCTACCAGCAAGACGAACAATCTCCTCTTTTTTCCGACATATACATCAGCATTGAGCGCGTGCGCGACAATGCCAGTCAGCTCCATATACCCTTTGATGAGGAGCTGCACCGCGTTATGATACATGGGGTGCTGCATTTGCTGGGGTACAACGACCATACCGAGGAGGAGAAAGCGCACATGCGCCAGCTCGAAAATGAAGCCCTTTCCCGGAGAAAATCCTGATGTTCCACGTGGAACATCTCCCCCTTTCGGCTAAATTGGAACCCTAAACAATTTGCCTGTTTTCATGAAGCTCAACCCCCGCATTCCTGTACTTCTATTGCTGTGTGCCCTGGTCGCATTGGAGGCCCTTTCGGCTACCTACTTTGTGGGCGAAGAGCGACTGCTCTACCAAAAGTGGTCCATTCCCTATTTCATCTGCGGCATACTGATTGCCCTCATTCCCATGTTTCGCCTTCCGCGCATTCGCCAGCCCCAACAGTTGGAACACCCCTACCTCACCCAAGCCCTGCGCTTCTTCAAGTGGGGATTCTGGGCTTATCTCAGCTGGCAATTGCTGAGTGCAGGCCGCCAAATTCTGCTCCAACACCCCATGGACTACATGCAGGCCGATATGATGCCCATCATACAGGTGATGTGTCAGCGCTTTATTGAAGGCAAAGCCATCTACGAGCCCATTGCCGAAATATGGAATAATCCCCCCATATATCTGCCGGCCATGTGGGCACCCTACCTGCCTTTTGAGTTTATCGGAGCTGATATTCGCTGGGGTACCATTGTAGCCATCATTGCCGCTTTGTGGCTCATCATGGCCGTTTGGGCCAGGCCCAAAGACCATAGCCTGTGGATGCTGCTCGCCTTTTTCCCCCTTTGGCACCTCACAAAAGGACTGTGGGAAGAGCAAACCTTCCTGATCCGATTTTCAGAGGAAGGAGTGGTCATATTTCACTACCTCTTTTTGGGCTATGCCATGTACAAAAAGAACCCCTGGCTCACAGGGCTGGGCATTGCCCTGTGTGTGCTGAGTCGCTATGGGCTGCTGTTTTGGGTGCCCTTTTTCCTGCTTTTTTTGTGGTTCTTTCGCTCAAAAAGAGCAGCCATCATTACTGCAGGCACAGCCCTGGTGCTGGGAGTGCTGTGTTTTTTGCTGCCTTATGGGATAGAAAAATTTCAGCTTTTTACCTCCCTGCCCAATGAATACCCCGACTTTGCCAGGAGGCTTTGGGAGCGGGATCCCAATTTTTTCCTTACTACCCTGGGCCTGGCCAAATACTTCTCAGCTGAAACCGTGGACCTGCAGCACCGCCTGCATCTGGTATCTATATTCCTGGCTCCTCTTTTTATGCTGCTGGCCTTTTGGCAACTCAAAAAAAGGAATATCTGGGAAGGCAGCATGTGGGGAATTTGCAGCCTGAAACTCACCCTCACCTTCTTTTATAACCTCATCATCGTACCAGTATTATACCTCTTTTGGGTACCGGGCTTTTTCTCCTGCTTGTTGCTGGCAGTCTATATCAGAGAGTCTGTTAAGGAAAATACGGACAAAATAGGTGGCTTGGCATAAAAATTTGTAGCTGCGCCCATGTTCCACGTGGAACATGGGCGCATGTTTCCGGCACAAAGTACCTGCGCGGCGTAACCTTTTAAGCCGTTTTTCGCAATGTATTTAAGCGTATCTTTGTATGCTCAAGCAAATCGATTAACCCAGTGATTCAACGCAAATATGTTCCCAGTATATGACGTAGTGGTAGTCGGTGCCGGGCATGCCGGCTGTGAAGCAGCCGCAGCAGCTGCCAACATGGGCATGCGCGTCATGCTGGCTACCATGAACATGAATACCATTGCCCAAATGTCCTGTAACCCCGCTATGGGGGGCGTGGCAAAAGGACAGCTGATACGGGAGATAGACGCTCTTGGCGGTTATTCGGGTATTGTTACCGACAAGTCCATGATACAGTTTCGCATGCTCAACCGCTCAAAAGGTCCTGCCATGTGGAGCCCCCGCTCCCAAAACGACCGCATGCGATTTGCCGAAACCTGGCGCCTCATGCTGGAACAAACCCCCAATGTGGACTTCTGGCAGGAAATGATTGTAGGGATAGTGGTGAAAAATGGGCGCGTGAGTGGGGTAAAAACCTCCCTCGGACTGGAAATACCCGCAAAAACCGTCGTACTTACCAACGGTACCTTCCTCAATGGGCGCATACACATAGGCGAAAAAAGTTTCGGAGGTGGCCGCAGCGGTGAACGTGCTGCTACCGGTATTACTGCCGACCTCATTGCCCTGGGCTTTGAAAGCGGAAGAATGAAAACCGGTACCCCACCCCGTATTGACGGCCGCAGCGTGAACTGGGAAGCCATGGAAGAACAACCCGGAGACGAAAAACCCGGCACCTTTTCCTTTACGGATACCCAGCCCCTGAAAGAGCAGCGCCCCTGCTACATTACCTATACCAACGCCAAAACACACGAAATACTGCGCTCCGGCTTCGACCGCTCCCCCATGTTTAATGGCCGGATACGGGGCCTGGGTCCCCGCTATTGCCCCTCCATAGAGGACAAAATCGACCGCTTTGCAGAGCGCGACAGGCACCAGCTCTTCCTCGAACCCGAAGGCTGGAATACCATAGAAATATATGTAAATGGCTTCTCCTCTTTCCTGCCCGAAGACGTGCAGTACAAAGCCCTGCGCAGTATCCCAGGCCTGGAAGAGGCCAAAATGTTTCGTCCTGGCTATGCCGTGGAGTATGATTTCTTCCCTCCTACCCAGCTCAACTTATCACTGGAAACTCGCCTGGTAGAAAACCTCTTTTTTGCCGGGCAAATAAACGGCACCACCGGCTATGAAGAAGCTGCCTGCCAGGGCTTGATGGCGGGCATAAACGCTGCCCGAAAGGTACAGCAAAAGGAGCCCCTGGTATTCAAACGCGACCAGGCATACATAGGTGTGCTCATAGACGACCTGGTAAACAAAGGAACCAAAGAACCTTACCGCATGTTTACCTCCAGAGCAGAATACCGTACCCTGCTCAGGCAAGACAATGCTGACCTGAGGCTGACGGCCCTGGGCTATGAAATAGGGCTGGCCAGTGAAGACCGCTATAGACGAATGCTCCAAAAGCAGGAGCAGGTAGAAGAAATACAGCTCGCCATTGCCCATACTTCTGTGGCGCCCGAACAGATTGATCCCTACCTTGAACATATAGGTAGTGCCAAACTCAAACAAAAAGTGAAAGCCATATCGGTACTCACCAGACCCAAAGTGAAGCTGGAAGATCTGGCCCGTTTTGTACCGGAGCTTGCAGCGGCGCTGAACGGAAAAAATCCGGAAGCGATTGAGCAGGCAGAAATACAAATCAAGTATGCCGGATACATTAAGAAAGAGAAAGATTTGGCTGTAAAAATGATGCGACTGGACGATATTTATATACCAGAAAATTTTAACTTCAAAAAAATTGCAGCACTCTCAGCAGAAGGCCGGGAAAAGCTGCAGCTTGCCCGGCCCCGCAGCCTGGGGCAGGCTTCGCGCATCAGCGGTGTGTCGCCTGCCGATATTTCCGTTTTGATGGTGTTTATGGGGCGTTAAAAATGGCCCTGAGAATCGCCTAAAAAAAGGCTTTCCGTACATAGACACAGTACAGAAAAAAATATGGCCAAATAGAGGGCGATTTTTAGGAAAAAATGCAGTTTTAATTAGCTGAAAATCAATAAAATGAAGCATAAAAATGCGCGTTTGAAAAAAGAGGGTTACAGATGCAGGGAAATGAAAATTTTTGCCTCTGCCTCCTCTTTTTGGCATTTTGAGCGATGAAAGCTTTATCGTCGAATATGTTGGACTCACTGGCCTCCCCTACTGCTAATTCCCGTATCACCTATGCCGCTTGCCCGGCATGCGAATCTGGAGATATTACCTACCTGCTTACGGCAAAAGATCATACCGTTTCACAAGAGACCTTTGACATCTGGCAATGCGAAGCTTGTCAGCTTCGCTTTACCCAAAACGTTCCACGTGAAACAGACATTGGCCGATACTACCAGTCCGAAGATTATATTTCTCACAGCGATACCCAAAAAGGGCTGATCAACTGGCTCTACCACCGGGTGCGGTCCATTACCCTTCGCCAGAAGAGAAAATGGGTAGAAAAATATGCCGGCCGGAAAAGCGGCCGGCTGCTCGACATTGGATGTGGTACGGGTGCGTTTTTGAATACCATGCAAAAGGCTGGATGGCAGACCCTGGGGCTTGAGCCCGATGAAGGGGCCCGTGCCTACGCCCGGCAGCAATACGGCCTGGATGTGCGAAAGCTGGAAGCAATGTACGAATTGCCCGCGGGCCAGTTTGATGTCATCAGCTTGTGGCACGTACTGGAGCATGTACATCAACTCCACCCTTGCCTTCAGCGCATACATGAGCTGCTTGCACCTGGCGGAACCCTGTTTGTGGCCGTACCCAATTACCTTTCCGCAGATGCTGCTCACTATCGCCAGCATTGGGCGGCCTATGATGTACCCAGGCATTTGTATCACTTTTGCCCTACTGCCATGCGCCTGCTGCTCCAAAAGTATCAGCTGGAGATAAAGAAGCAAATAGGGATGCCATTTGATGGCTTTTATGTGAGCCTACTCAGCGAGCGCTACCAGCATGGCCATACCCGCCTGATTCAGGGGTTTTGGTCAGGCTTGAAGTCCTTCCTCAGTATGAAGCAGCATAGTGGGAAGGCCAGCGCTATTTTATATGTGATCCAGAAAAGCTCCTGATAAGATGATAACCTATCTGAAAGTGTGTCTGTTTCTTATGGGCTGGGGGATGATGAATATTTTGCCAGCTCCGGCCAAACCTTTAAGGGTGGGAGTTGCAGGCCTTACCCACGGGCATGTACACTGGATATTGCGCCGTGCTGCTGATCCCGATATAGAGATAGTGGGAATAGCCGAACCCACCCGGGATTTAGCTCAACGGCTTACCCGTCAGTATGGATTGAGTATGGATATCGTTTATACCGACCTGAAACAAATGCTGGATGAAACCAGGCCGGACGCCGTTACTGCATTTAACGATATTTTTGGGCATTTGGCGGTGGTAGAAGCATGTGCGCCCAGAGGCATACATGTAATGGTGGAAAAGCCCCTGGCCGTGAGCCTGGCACATGCCCGGAAGATGCACGAGCTGGCTACCCATTATGGAATCCATTTATTAACCAACTATGAAACTACCTGGTATCCTTCCAATCACCAGCTTTATCAAATGACACGGGAGGCGGACTTTGGAGAAATACGAAAAATGGTGGTCCATGACGGACACCAGGGCCCCATAGAAATTGGGTGCAATGCAGAGTTTCTGGAGTGGCTGACAGACCCCCACCTCAATGGTGGCGGGGCCCTCACCGATTTTGGCTGCTACGGAGCTAATCTGATAAGCTGGATGATGAAGGGAGAACGCCCCCTGTCTGTTATGGCCCTTACCCAACAAATTAAACCCGCTAAATACCCAAAAGTAGATGACGAAGCCACCATTGTGCTGCAATACCAACAAGCACAGGGAATCATTCAGGCCTCCTGGAACTGGCCATACTCCAGAAAAGATATGGAGGTGTATGGCACCTATGCAGCTGCCTTTGCCGACAACCGGTACGAGGTGCGCAGCAGAGCGGCAGAAAGCAAGGAGTTTGAAAAAAGGGTATTGAAGGAACGGGAAGAACCCTATCATGACCCATTTGCCTTTTTCGCCGCAGTAATCAGGGAAGATATCACGCTGCCTCCCTATGATTTGTCATCTTTGGAAAACAATATGCTGGTAATGGAGATACTGGAGGCAGCAAAGGAAAGTGCATCTACAGGAAAGGTTGTTAAATTAAAAATAGATAAATAACTAACCATTTATGCAGGAAATATTGCAGTTTAAATACAATTTATAAATAAAATCATGTCTTGGTCGTATATTATTTATGCCCCAATGAATAAAATCCGCCTAAAACCAAAAAAAATCAAGGCATGAGCGCACATTCATCAGAGTCTTCCATTTTACTTGCTTTTGAGTATGTATCAAAAATGCAGCAAAGAGAGCGTCAGCGCCGCATCCGGCGGTTTTTCTCCCTCTTTGTTCCCTTTCTCGTTGTAGTGGGGGGATATCTGGGTATGCAAGCCTACGACTTGTATCAGCTGCAAAATTTACAGCTCAGCAGCATGGAAGTAAAAAAAGAGGCCCCCGCTCCTGCGCTGAAAAAGCCTGTGATGGAAAAGGCCCCAAAACTGAGTACAGCCGAATTCACGGTTGACGAGCTGGCAGAGAATAACAGCTTGGAGAAAGCAGAGCAGCTCAAAGCCAAAAAGCCCGTAAGAAGGAAGAGGCGCCCCAAAGCAGAACCCAAAACTCAGGCCCAGGCAAAACCTGTTTCCCTTCAGCCCATTGCGCCCAAGGTAGTGGCCATAGAGTCGGTAAACCCCCAGCGCATCATCGCAGATATGCGCGTATCCCAACTACCGGAACCTGCCGTAGCCACAAAAGCATCTTCCCGCAAGCAGAAAGGGTTAACTACCCCAACCACCGAAACAGAAGTGAGCCAGTAAAACCTAACCTTTAACAACTCTATCCGGTAAAATGGTTGCTTATGTATGTTATAATTAAATAAAATTACAATAACTTGATTGTTATATTATTGAATATTATATTTATACCGGATATGTTGTGATAGTTACACTTGAATGTCAAAGAAATCGTATAAAGGTACCTTGCCTTTTGCCCATGATTACATCCGCAGCCGCAAGCACCGTGAATTAAAGAGGATCAGAATTTGGCTAAGTCTTCTGATCATTCCCATTATTTTTACCATAACGGCATTTTGGATTATGCCCGATAAAGACCAGCAGGATGGTGCGTCCGCACCAGGGGCAAAATCCGAAACCATTGTGAGCACCGAAGTGCTGGACAGTTCCAAGCAAGAACTGGATGAGTTTGGTTTCTCCGTAAACAAACAGGAAACAGATAAAGACTGGCAAGCCAATAAGCGTAAGCTGACAGCCGAGAGCCATCCTCCTGCTTCTTTTGAGGATGAAGCCGAAACAACGCATGCCGAAGAATTTGTAACCGGTATAGACGAAGAAAGAAAAGCAGAAGTGAAGAGGCCTGCTCCAGCCAAAAGCACACCGGCCAAAAGTACCCTTCCAAAGGCTACGCCTTCAAAAAAGTCCAGCCCCAAGGTGGAGCCCGCACCCAAAAAGCCCGTTGCCACTAAACCTCAGAAGCGTACCGGGTCAGTAGCCGCATCCGGCTCTGTTTCTGCCAAAGCCCGCGAGCCCATTGCTGCAAAACCTGCTAACGTACATGCTCCAGCCAAACCGGCCCCAGCTGTTTCACAGCCCGAAACGACCCCTGCTGCAAAGCCTGAGCCTGTTTCCACGCAGACCGTCCAACCTGCGAACATGGAATCCAAGCTGTCTGAAATGAAAGATGAAACAAGCAGAGAAGTACCCGCGCAAATAGAACCAAAAGAAAGCACAGAAGAATACGAAGACATAACCGCAGAAGTAAAAGAAGAACTCGAACCACTGGACTCAGAGACTGCCTATGAAATGCCAGTAGGTTATTCTTCCGATTTTGTGGAGCTGCATAAAGTAGATACTGAAAAATTTGGACATGTAAACATAGATATACCTGAACCCAAGGTACCCGCTTCTATTTACAAGGTAAAATTATTGATTGCATACACGGCCGAAGAAATTGAGCAAATAACCAAAATACAAGAGGTGGATGAGATAGAGTGGGCCACTACTCGCCTGGTGGTGGATCCTCGCCGTATAGAGGAGCGCCTGCACAGTCTGGTTACTACCCACTAATTTTTAAGCGTTAAACCCAATCGGCAAGATACGCCATCTTGCCGATTTTTTTGTACCAAATTTACTTTGGATAGCATACAGATAAATAAAGACATACCAAAAACGAAGAAATATCAGTAACAGAACAATTAATGGATTATAAATTCAATTTTCATGTAGAAACCTTTCACAAAGTAATCCGCAAGATTAGCCAAATTGATTATTACAAGGGGAAATGGGAACCCATTTATAAGAAGGAAAGCCGCTATCAGAGAAAGCTGCGGCAGGAAGCCATGATCAGCCGGGTAGGGGCATCTCTTCGCCTGGAGCATGGCGCTTACTCCGACAATGAAATTGCTGCCTTGCTGGGCCGCACCAATATTGCTGATTTGCCCGAGGAAGAGGATCGTTTGGTTATGGGCTATAAAGAGGCGGTGGAGCTGGTATTTAGATACTATGAAGAGATGGCCCTGGATCAGCAGCAGATATCTGCCCTGCACAGTATGATGTATAAATACAGCCGTGCAAAACCCCTGGAAGCTGAGGGTATGGTCTCCAAGAAGATAGTCGTTACATACGAGGGAAGCGACCAGGAGATGGGGTTCACTGCTCCCCGTTCCTTTCAGGTGGTGCGGGAGATGGCCGAGTTGATGCAGTGGTTTCAGCACGCCTGGGAAGATCAGTATCTGCATCCGCTATTGCTTACCGCTGCTTTTGCTTACGAGTGGTTGAGCATTGATCCTTTCGAAAAAGGAAACCTGCCCCTGGGCAATTTGCTCACCAACCTGTGTTTGTTGCAGTCGGGATATAGCTTTATACACTATGTGGCTTTTGAGCCCATGATGGAAAACCGCATGCTGGAGTTTCGGCAGGCACTGGGAGCTGCCCAGCAGTATCGGGGTACGGATCGGGAGGTGATAGATGAATGGGTGCTGTACTTTTTACAAACCCTGGAGCTGAGTCTGAAGCAGTTGGAGCACCTGCAGGCTACAGGCAAAGACAAAGGCAGCTACCTCAACGACCGGCAGAAGCAAATACTGGAATACATTCGCCTGCATCAACCCATTAAGATAGGCGACATTCATCATTACTTTGGAAGCATTTCCCGCAATACCATCAAAAAGGACTTGCAGTATTTTCTGGCTGAAGAGCTGCTGGAAAAAATTGGTCACAGAAAGGGAACAGTGTATGTGACCCGTGACGAAGCTGAAAGCAGCTTGTTTATATGAGCTACTTTCTACTATTTTTGCTGCCATGAAACTACAAAGCTACAGGGGAGCCGTCATGACGTGGGAGTGCGATTCAAACGGCCACATGAATGTAATGCATTATATCAACAAATACGAGTTGGGCGGCAGAAACCTCATCGCTGAGATGGGGTTGAGCAAAAACTACATGCGGGACCGCAACTGGGGCGTGGCCGTGCTGGAGCAGCACGTACGTTATTTGCAGGAGGTGTTTGAAGATGATGTGCTTTACATAGAGTCCTGTATAAAAGAATTGAGCAACAAGGTATTCACCTTTTACCACGAAATGAAGCATGCTATGACCCACGAAACGGTGAGTACAGCCACCATCAAGCTAGTTTTGCTCGACAAGGAGAAGCGCAAAGCCGTGCCCATTCCGCAGGACCTGCGGGAGAAGTTTCAGCCCTACGTCAATTGAATAAACTGCTGTATAAGGGCCACCAGCGTTTCGGGAGCATCTTCCTGACAAAAATGCCCGGCATGTGGGAGCTCCACCACCGGGCCATCGGGAAAGAGGCGTTTGAAGTCATCTATGACCATGGCCGGCAACATGGCCTGGTCCAGCATGCCTTCGGCCAGCATGGCAGGAATAGCACGAACTTTTTCCAGCTTACCAGTTTTGAGTCCTTCGACGGCATAGTCTCTGATGCGGTTCAGGGCAGCATCGAGGGGAAACTCCACAGCAGCTATGGTTTCTTCGGGGGTTTCAAAGGGAGCAGCGTATGCCCGTATCCAGGTGGGCGTAACCACAGAGGAGTTGTGAAAATACAGTTTTTTCATGTTGCTCAACACGTGATCACCCAATTGCTGCATAAAGGTGTGGTAAGTGCCCTCCTTGTATTTTTTTAATACCCATTGAAACCAGGGAGAATCCTGAAGAGTAGGAATGCCTGCTGCCCTGGGCAGGTCGCGTACCGCTCCGCCATAGCCCAGCATGGTATTCATCATGCATATACGCTTTATCTTGTGTGGATAGCGCAGGGCATAAGCCCCGGTAATGGGACCTCCCCAGTCCTGACACACAAAGGTGATCTGTTCGAGCTGGAGGTAATCGATCAATGCGGCCAGATTTTCCACATGCGTTTTGAAGGTGTATGCTGCCCCGGCAGGGGTTTCGCTTTTGCCATAGCCCATGTAATCGGGTACAATTACGCGGTGGGTTTGGGAGAGAGGAGGAATGAATTTTCGGTATAAATAGCCCCAGGTAGGCTGGCCATGCAGGCAGATGATAGGTTCGCCTTTACCTTCATCTACATAATGCATCTTGAATCCACGCCCATCAAAGAAATGGGGCTGGAAGGGAAAGGTACCGTCAAAGGTTTCGTTGGCAGGAATCATGTTGACTGGAATTTGGGATAGTGGAATGGACAATAAGTTAACGTGAGTTCGGGATATTAAACCCTGATTACCAATCGTTTATCTTTGATATGAATTTCGCAACTATTCAGTACCCTCAGGCTGAAAATAAATAATAACAATTGGTGTAAGTTATTCATTTTCAATTACTTGTATTAACCACCTCCAACTCCTCCTTGAAAAGGAGGAGAGTTCTCCGGGGCAGGCGGCGCAGCCGCCTGCGAACCTTCAACTCCCCTCCTTAGGC
>RFHT01000254.1 GCA_003696835.1 Bacteroidota bacterium | reverse complement strand
TGTTGTTGGGGTTGCCGTAAAGCCAGGCCAGGTACTTAATGTCTTTGGCCGATACGCCCGTAAGTGCTTCAATGGCTTCGGGCCTGTAGTCCCGCAGGGAATCCCCAAACTCCTCCATAGAAATATTGCGGGCTTCATCATTAAAACTGAAACCATCCTCCAGTCCGTAGCCAATGTTGGTTTTGCCCGCCTTAAATGCACAGTGCTTCTCAATAAAGGAGCGGTTTTCCCATCCATTTTTTAGTATTTCGTAGCAAATGGCATTGGCTATGGCCAGGTCTGCCTGGGGTTTGAACAAAATGGAACGGTCTGCCGCCTGGCTGGTGCGTGTACTGCGGGTAGCCAGGTCAATGATTTTGACGTTTTTCCGTCTGAGCCGCTGATCGAGCAAACGCGAAAACAGCACGGGATGCATCTCTGCCATGTTGTTGCCCCACAGTACAAACACATCGGCATGCTCGATGTCTTCATAGCAGCCCATGGGCTCGTCCAGCCCAAAGGTGGTGATAAAGCCCGTTACAGCGCTGGCCATACACAGGCGGGCGTTGGCTTCGAGGTTGTTGGTGCCTATGGCACCTTTCATGAATTTGGAGGCTACATAGCCGTCGGGAATGGTCCACTGGCCCGAGCCATATAGGGCTACGGCATCTTTGCCGTGTGCTTCTATGGTTTGCTGCATTTTACTGGCCACCAGGTCCAGGGCTTCCTGCATGCTGGTGGCTACGAGCTGCCCATTTTTCCGGATATAAGCCCGGGTGAGGCGGTCTTTGCCATACAGAGCCATGATGCTGTGGTAGCCTTTTACACAGCACAGGCCTTTGTTTACCGGGCTTTGCGGATCACCTTTTACGGCTACTGCTTTGCCTTTTTGCAGCCCCACAAGCAGGCCACATCCTACCCCGCAAAACCTGCAGGGGGTTTTGCGCCAGTCGATGTCGCCAGGAGGAAGGTTGGCTGTTTGCTGGTCTGCAAATACAATTCCGGGAAACATAGCAGCTGCAGCGGTCATGGCGGAAAGGGTCGCGAGCTGCCGCAAAAATGCTCTTCGGGTACAGGGATTAGTATTCACGGGATTCAGGGGTTTATTTGGAAATTACGCATGTTCAAAAGCCGAAACCAGGGAAATGTGTGCCAGGGCATCCAGAGAGGAAAACAAGCGCTGTAGTTCCTCCTCTTCTTCCTTGTTGTTGGTTTCTGAGATGAGTACCAGCACTTCGCGGGAGTTTTCAGCCGGAAATACCTCGCAGGAAGCTATGCCTTTGAGTTGTTCCGCAAGTTCCCTGTACTTGCCCGGTACAGGATAAACCAGATAGCTTTTTATGGCCATATCTCTGTAGTTTTTGGGGTAATAGAAAATGAGTAATGCTAATGAGAAGCAAGAAAGCAGCATGTAGGCAGCTGGCAGATACAAAATGTCACTGGGCGGAGTGACTTTTGTCACTCTACCCCCGTGCTGGGCTCAACAGCCAGCTTACTCAAAGCGTTTTCAAATACGCAATCAGGGCTTTGCGTTCGGCCTGGCTGAGGGTATCGCCATAGGTATGGCCCTGGTTGCCGTAGCCGGGCAGGCGGGTGTTGTAGGTGCGCTTACCAGCGCCGCTGGCTTTTTCGCGGTAGGGCAGGCCGGGAGCCTGGATGTCGTAGGCACCTTCCTGCTTGCTTCGTTGCCAGTAGGTAGGGCGTTTTCGGCTGTCGAGCAGGGCTTCCAGTGTAGGCACGGAGCCATTGTGCAGGTAGGGGGCAGTGGCCCAGATGCCATCCAGAGGCGGGGCTACATAGCCATAGGAGGGTTTGCTGTAGGCTTTTGGGGGCGTTTGGGCAAACCAGCTCTGGTTGTACCAGGCATTGCCCGGCGACTGCAGGGCATATAGGGCGTAGTAGGGGTCGGTACCCACTTCGTCCAGGTGCACGATTTTGTTGGGGTAAAAGGGCTTTTCCCCATAGCTGCCGTGGCATTTTTCGCACTGCTGCTCAAAAATGCTTTTACCCCTGAGGGCCAGCTGCGTATCCACCGGGATGGGGTAGGAGGGAGGCTCCAACTGCTGCAGCCAGGCGATGACGTCGGGAAAGTGCTGCTGCACCCTTCGGGCCGCGCTGCTGTCGTGGATGCCCAGCAGGCAGGCCTGCATCAGCAGCTTGGTGAAATCGCCCCGGCCCATGCCGTTGTAGTAGAGGGCCTGTTTCTTTTTGAGGGTCCAAAGCGGAGGCACATCCACGCCAAAGGCGCGGCGGGGAATTTCAAAATTGGGCTCGGCCCGGAAGCTGAGGTCAGCAGGCTGGCGGTAGGCCAGGGTGGCCTCCTCAATGCGCAGGGCAGGGTTTACGCCGGGGTTGTCCACAATGGTGGCCGCCGCAGTGGCTTTGAGCCACTGCCCGTGCTCGCGGAAGGCCGCCCACTGGGGTGACTTTTTGCCGTAGTGGCGCTTCACCATCCAGTTAAGTATAGCCGTATGCAGGCGCTTGCTGCGGTTAAACTCCAGGCTGCTATTACCCAGCCCCAGCACCATTTGCCCCTCAAGCACGGCCGCATGGCAGGTAAAACAGTTGCCGTTTACTACCTTTTCCCCATACCAGCTCTCAAATACATTCACGTTGTAGGCCACCCTGCCATTGTCGCCTTCCCGCTTCAGCACACTGTCCTGTGCGGAGCCAAACGTCTTTTGGTACAGCTTCAATGGAATACCATTGCCCACATAATCACCGTAAACGAGGTACTCAAAGCCTTTTTGGGGATCGCCTGTGGGCTGGGGCTGGGGAAAAATGCGGTAAATGACCCGCTCCGACTCGGGTAAGTCGAGCAAGTAAGCGTGCCGACTGTGGGTGCAGCCGATGACCACCAGCAGGCCCAGTAGGCCTGTAAACACATATTGCCACTTCATGATTCAAATATAATCATTCCCTGTGCATGCTGCCAGCAGGAAACGGGAGAAAAATCTCTGTGTACCATTGTCCTTCTTCCTCATGGCAACACCTCCAGCACATTTTTCACAAACTCATCGAGGTCGAGCCCGTTGGGGAAAGGATTGAGGCCCATTTTGACAATAACGACCTGGCGTGAGGGAATGATGATGACGTGCTGGCCGTTGAAGCCATCGCACATAAAGGCGTCGCGGGGGCAGTGGGGCAGGGCCTGGCCGCCCTGGTTGAGCCAAAAGTGGGCGCCGTAGCGGCCCTGCGACTTGCGGGCGGGCCTGCGGCTGTAGGCCACCCAGCCTTCGGGCAGCAGGCGCTGCCCCATCCATACGCCATCGTGCAGGTAAAGCAGGCCAAAGCGGGCCCAGTCTCTGGGAGTGGCCAGGGCAAAGGAAGAGCCCACGTAGGTGCCCGAAGCGTCGGCTTCGGGCTGCATGCTGCGCATACCGATCTTGTTGAAGAGCGCCAGACGGGGAAAGGCCAGCGCTTCTTCCTGGCTGCCAAACTGCCGCTCAATGATTTCGCTCAGGATGTTGGTGGTGCCAGAGGCATAGGCCCAGACCGAGTCGGGGGGGTAGCGGGCAGGCCGGCTGATGGCCAGGCGGCCTGCGTCGCCGCTGCGGAAGAGCATGCGGGAGACATCCGAGTCGGCAAAGTAGTTTTCGCTCCATTGGAGGCCGCTGCTCATTTGCAGCAGGTGGTGCAGGCTGATGTGGCGGCGCTCATCGGCCTGCCACTCCTGCACGGGGGCAGGAGCATGTAGCTGTAGCTTGCCCTGGCCCACCAGTATGCCAATGAGGGCATTAACCACCGACTTGTGCATGCTCCAGCCCATGATGGGCGTTTGGGGAGTGAAGCCGGGCGCGTAGCGCTCGGCCAGCAGTTGGTCGTTGTACACCACCAGCAGGGCCCGGGTACCCGGGCTGCACATGGCCGTGTCCATCAGGGCCTGCAGGCGGGGCAGGTCCAGCCCTGCAGGCAGGGTGTCGGGCATGCAGTTGCCCATGGGCCAGGGCAGGGTGTCGGGCCGCCGGGGCAGCACGGGCACATACAGGGCCTGCCGGCTTACGGCTTTCCGGTTGTGGGCGTTGACGAGGGTGCAGCCCAGGCCCGGGCGGTAAATCGCCGTTTGCCGGGCCCTGCCCAGCAGGCTGCTGCTTACCCTTTTTTGGTGGTAGTCCACCACCGAGTGGATGTAGTTGCCCGGAAACATGCCCGTGTCTTCGCTTTTGGCCGAAGCTTCGCTGCGGCCTGCTACAAACACACAGGAGCATATTTCTTTGGCTGTGTAGCCTGTAAGTATGTAGAAGGGCGGAAAGGCATAGCATACCAGCGCCAGTACAGCCAGCAGCAGCAGGCCCGCGCCCAGCAGCAACCTCCGCCTGATTTTTGTCCACCGAATTTGAAAAACAGCCATTGAGAATGAAGATCGTTATGCCCTCAAATATAACTCATTTGAAGGTACATTGTTTTCAGGTAACTATTCAGCACCCTCAGGGTGAAAAAAACAATTGCTGTAAGTCGCTCATTTTCAATAACTTGTATTAACCACCTCCAACTCCTCCTTGAAAAGGAGGAGAGTTCTCCGGGGCAGGCGGCGCAGCCGCCTGCGAACCTTCAACTCCCCTCCTTAGGC
>RFHT01000253.1 GCA_003696835.1 Bacteroidota bacterium | reverse complement strand
TACATCCGATAAAAGAAAGAACGCGCCTAGGTAGTTTCCGATGGCACAAGCGGCCCTGCTAGCTATAGGAACGCAAGCGCGTGTAACGGCATCGGAACGCACTTCGCGTAGCTTAGTGCCATCGGCGGAATAAATGTAAGCACAAATGGGGAATTATGCCAGGGCTTTTCAGTTGCTGGTTTGGCCCCTCCCTTCACCCCACCTGCTCCTTCCCCAGCTCCTTTCGCAGGTAGGCGGCGATGTCTTTTACAAAGCGGTCCACGGAGGCTTCGGCTATGCGCCGGCCCACTACGGCATCTATGGCGTCGCCCAGTACACCCAGGGGCTTGTCATAGGTACCCGAAAAATCCAGCTGGGTTTCCGAGGGCGTAAGGGGATAGACCGACAGCTTTCCGTGCATCACGGGAAAAAGGGCAGGCAGGTGGGCCGATTTCCATTCCAGCCCCAGCACCAGTATGGGCGAAAGCCCGGGGCTTTTGGGGCGGTCTTCCAGCACCTGGCTTTCTATGGTCACATCGGTGCCCACTTCAATGCCGCCGATATTTACGTGCAGTTCGGAAACCACCTCCCGCATGCGGTCGCCTGCACGTTGGGTGGCCTCGCGGAAAATGGTTTCGGCATCCCGGCTCAGGGCTGCTTTTACCCGGCTGTAGGGATGGTTGACATAATCGTAAGCGCGTATGCTTTTCATGCTGTTCAGCTGTTGATGGTTTGCCCAATTAAACCCAACTTTTTCCGCAGTCGCAGTGATTTTTGTCACCCTTAGCAGTGATTTTTTTTGCCAGAAATTGGGTCGGCTAGCTTGCTGGAAGGCACTTTCGGCCGCAAATGGAGGCTGAGAAAACGAATTCCCACCCTCTTTTTGCCTGCTGGGGGACGTGTATAGTTTTTGTATAGCCAGATTTTATGGAATTTTAGGCGAATTGTATCACCTTTATTCCACCTAACATGACACTTCATCAACTATACTTAAAGATGACGCTTTTTTTCCGCCCCATAACCAACTGTCTGCCTGTATGCCTGATGGCTGGGGCGCTCATCCTGCTGGCCGGCTGTGGTGCTGCTTCTTCTGAGTCTTCCGCTACTGAAGCTACCTATTCCGACGAAGCCTACGAGTTTCTGGCCATTCCCAAGGACGGCAAGCTGAGCGCTGCTTCCAAACGCGCCCTGGAGCGCCACTATGACCAGGGACCCGAATGGTACTGCGAATTTACCACCCATGACCTTCGGGGAGACTTCGCCTTTGAAGAAGGCGTAACCCGGCGCGACCCCAGTGCAGTGATTACCGTTGGAGATACTTACTATGTGTATTACTCCAGGGGCACGGGTGAAACCAAGGGCTTTCACACAGGCGATCCGGAAAACAAGGTCTTTCCCTGGGACAAATGCGAAATATGGTATGCCACTTCCCAGGACGGCTGGGAATGGAAAGAGCAGGGCCTGGCCGTGGGCAGGGGGGCTCCCGGCAGCTTTGACGACCGCTCCGTTTTTACCCCCGAAGTGCTGGTGCACCAGGGCAAATACATATTGGTGTATCAGACCGTAAAGGCGCCCTACCTCAACCGCGTCAAAAACCAGGTGGGCATGGCCATAGCCGATGCGCCCGAAGGGCCCTTTGTGAAGCTGGAGCATCCCATCCTTTCGCCTGCCGATAATGGCGAATGGCTGGGAGAGGAGGACAACCGCTTTCTCGTGAAAAAACAGGGCGACTTTGACAGCCACAAGGTACACGACCCCACCCTGCTATTTTACAAGAATAAATTTTACCTCTACTACAAGGGTGAGCGCATGGGCGAACGCAAAACCTTTGGCGGGCGGGAAATACGCTGGGGCGTGGCCATTGCCGACCAACTGGAAGGGCCTTACGTCAAATCGCCCTACAACCCCATTACCAACAGTGGGCACGAGCTGTGTATATGGCCCTACAAAGGGGGCATAGCTGCCCTCATCATCACCGATGGGCCGGAGCGCAACACCATACAGTGGGCGCCCGACGGCATCAACTTCGAAATCAAATCGCATATCCGCTGGGGACCCCCGGCGGCCGGCCTGGTGCGCGAACTCAACACAGAGGAAAGCCCCCTGTCGGCACTCAGGTGGGGCCTCACCCATGAGTACGTGTCCCGCAACTGGCAGCGAATCAAGCGTTTTGAGCTAAAAAACCCCGTGAGTATTTGAGGTAGATACTTGTTTATCAGTTGATTATATGAATGCATGCAAACAAACCAAACAAACCAGCAATGATAGCAACCCAATATGAAGGAGGACGCACCTTCTCCGTGGTGGAACGAGCCGCAGCAGCCCCCGGAAGGGGGAAAGTGCGCATCAAAGTAGCCTACTGCGGCGTGTGCGGTACCGATGTGCACATTTATCATGGCATGATGGACCAAAGGGTAAAGATTCCCCTCACCATTGGGCATGAGATGTCGGGCACCGTAGATGCCGTAGGGGAGGGGGTAAGGGGCTTTTCGCCCGGCGATAAGGTGGTGGTGCGTCCCCTGGACGACCGCGGCCAAAAGCCTTCCGACAAAGGCATCAGCCATATATGCGAAGACCTCAAATTTATTGGCATCGACAGCCCCGGGGCCATGCAGCAGTACTGGAATGTGCCGGCCTTTACCCTGCACAAGCTGCCCCCAGAGGTGGACCTCAGGCTGGCAGCCCTCACTGAGCCCCTGGCCGTGGCCTGCCACGATGTGCGCCTCTCGGGTCTGAAGCAGGGCGAAGTGGCCGTGGTGCTGGGCGCAGGCCCCATCGGCATGCTGGTGGCCCTGGTGGCCAGGAAGCAGGGGGCTGAGGTGATCATTTCCGAGCTTAATCCGGCGCGCATCGCCCTGGCCCGCGAGCTGGGCTTTACCACGGTGGACCCCTCCTCCACCAGCCTGGTGGACTTTGTGCGGGAACACACCCAAAACTTCATGGCCGATGTGGTGTTTGAAGTATCAGGTGTACAGCCGGCTGTGGAGGTGATGACCCAGGTGGCGGGCCTGCGCGGCCGCATAGTGATGGTGGCCATACATGGGCAGCCCCGTATGGTCAATTTATTCCAGTTTTTCTGGAAGGAACTTCAGCTCATTGGGGCAAGGGTGTATGAAAAGGTGGATTACGAAGCCGCCATTGCCCTGCTTACGGCGGGCGAGCTGCCCCTGCAGGCCCTGATTACGGGCGTAGAGCCCCTGAGAAATATTCAAACAGTATTTGAACAAATAGACCAAAATCCAAGCGGCATGAAGGTACTGCTGGATTGTCAGTAAGTGAGCAGATATGAGCATATTGGACACATTCAAACTAGTGGGCAAAACCGCCCTGGTAACCGGCTGTAAAAGAGGCATCGGCAAGGCCATGGCCATTGCCCTGGCTGAAGCCGGAGCCGACATCGTGGGCGTGAGCGCCACCCTGGAAACCCGTGGCAGCGAAGTGGAGCAGGCCGTCAGAGCGACAGGCCGCGATTTTAAAGCTTACACCTGCGACTTTTCGCAGCGGCAGGACCTGTATGCGTTCATCAGAAAAGTACAGGAGGAAGTGCCCCGTATCGACATACTGGTCAATAATGCCGGCACCATTTTGCGCAAACCCGCCGCAGAACACACCGACGAAATGTGGGACAAGGTCATTGAAGTCAACCAGACGGCCCAGTTTATTCTCACGCGGGAAATCGGAAAAGGCATGCTGGAAAGAGGCGAGGGCAAAATCATTTTTACCGCCTCCCTGCTCACCTTTCAGGGAGGCATTACCGTGCCTGGCTATGCCGCCAGCAAAGGGGCCGTGGGGCAGCTCACCATGGCCTTTGCCAATGAGTGGGCCGGCAGGGGCATCAATGTCAACGCCATTGCGCCGGGCTACATAGCCACCGACAATACCGAAGCCCTGCGAAACAATCCCGAACGCGCGCCTTCCATTCTGGCCCGCATACCGGCGGGCAGGTGGGGCAGGCCCGAAGACTTTGCAGGCCCCGTGGTGTTTCTGGC
>RFHT01000252.1 GCA_003696835.1 Bacteroidota bacterium | reverse complement strand
CCTTGTGGCAGAGGTCCTTTAGCTGCTGTAAAAATTGGTCGGTGGGTGGCCGCCAGCGCTCTGCTTCCAGCAGTACACAGGCAATCTGGCCGGGATGTGCCTCAAACAGGGCCTGTACACTTTCGATTTGGTTATAGGAAAACTTCAGGGTGAGGTCGGAAATGGCCGAGGGAATGCCGGCATTGATCTTGGTGGTGCCAATAAACCAGTCGTCAATGGAAAAAAACGGGTGATCGCCACAAATGGCAATCAGATCGCGCCCGGTATAAGCCCGGGCCAGTTTTACGGCTGCGGTGGTGGCATCGGAGCCGTTTTTCCCAAATTTTACCATTTCAGCCCCGCTGATCATGCTCAGAAATTGCTCGGCACACTCCAGCTCAATCGCGGCTGGCCGCACAAAATTGCTGCCGTGTGGCAGTTGTTTCTTTACGGCCTCCACCACCGGTTCATAGCCGTGCCCCAGGGTCACGGAGCGCAGGCCCATGCCGTATTCTATGAATTCATTGCCATCAATGTCCCATACGTGGCATCCCTTTCCCCTTGCGATATAGGGCGCAGCAAACTCCGGCCACTGGTCGTCTCCTTTGGAGTAGGTGTGGCTGCCACCGGGAATGAGGGCATTAAATTTTGCTCTGAGCTGGTTGGAGCGGGTGAAGTCCAGGTAGGTGTTGGTGGTATGCATGTCCGTTGGGGGTTAAATGTAATCGAAAAAACGAATTAGAGCACCATAAATTCCGCATCCAGGCCCAGACCGCGGGCTTGTTGCTGTATTTCATGGGCATAGGTGGGATTGGAAATGATGATGAGTTCTGGCTGGTAATGCTGCAGGTACTCAGGCGCCTCTACCTTATGGCCGCTGCCGGCAAGGTGTTCCCCTTGCCGCTTGGGGTTGATGTCCACTGCAAAAGCCACCTGCTCTTTGAGATCAAATACATTGAGAAAGGTGACCCCTCTGGCTCCCGCTCCCCATAAAACCGTTTTTTGATGATCCTGCAGGGCGCTGAGCTGTAGTTGCCAGCTTTGCATCAACTTGTTGGCGTCGCGGGCAAACTCGCCCACCATCTTGCTCAATTGGCCGATTTCTTCGGCAGATACCTGTACTTCCTGCTGAGGCCCGGCCGGGTTGATGCGCGCTTCAATACCCAGAAATTCATCATTCCAGCAAGGTGCTACCTCCAGCACTTCAAAGCCCGCGCTTTCAAAGAGGTAACGAAACGACTGGGGCGTAAACCAGGAGCGGTGTTCGTACACAATGTTCCATATTATTTTTTCGCCAAAGGTATAATTGGCGTAGGGCACCTCGAAATACAGGATGGTTTCGGGCTTGTCTTTGAGGTTGTGATAAAAAATCTCCAGAAAAGCCCGCGGATCGCCCAGCAAGTCAATCACCAGGCGGTTGGCCACCAGATCCGGTTTCAGTTGGGCATAAGCCCCGGTATAATAGTCCTGCAGGTATTCCACCCCCAGACCTACAGGCAGTTGCATAGCTTCCCGCTTGTAGCCGGGGTCAATGCCGATGCCTTTGTTGGGGCCTCTTTCACATATAGTTTCCAGAAAATGGCCATCTCCGCAGCCTACGTCCAGCACGCATTTATGGCGTAGCCCGTAGCGTTCAATGAGGCGGTCGGCCAGGGAGTTGATGTAGCTGACAAACAGGGGGGAGTGTTTGAGCGAAAAGTCGTAGTGGTCAAACTGAACCTTTTCCTGCTCATATCCCTCATTGCCGATGTAGCCACAGCTGCGGCAAAACTGCAGTCTGATGTCGCCTTTGGGCGCCTGCAGGGCCGCCTGCTTCGAAGGCCACAGCACCCCGTCCATGGTGGGTACATTGGGCAGCTCAAAAAACAGCTCCGTATCAGAGGAGTTGCACAGGTAGCAAGGAGAAGCAGTTCGTTGGGTCATTTGCTTGTAATAAGTGATTTTTCTGTGAGAATCTGGGCCATTTTCCAGATCAAATCAAAGGGAATACCGGATTTTCGTGCGATGTCCAGCAGGCTATGCTCACCGTCGGAAAGGTTGAGGATCCACAGCATGGCCATTTGGAGTTGTTTGCGGTCATTAGAACCGCCTATGGCGTCGTACAGGCCGCGTTTGCCCAGCTGGGGTTCGCATTTTGGGTACTGGTTCAGGTAGGAACGGTTGCGCTCAATGAGGTGCACCACTTCGCGGTAAATTTCCAGCGAGGCCTGAAGGTTTTCGGGCTTCACAAAAGAGAGGTTATCCGCTGAGGTGTGATACTCCGGATATTGGGCAAAAGGGGTGCGGGTGAGGTTGCCCACAGGCAGGTTAAAGCCGGGTGAGCAAAACTGCCGCTCATCATAGCCATAGGGAATAAACTCCTGTATCTGAAAGGCATAGCCAGACTGCTCTAATACGTATGCTACGATCTGGTCGATCTCAGCCGTTCCCCTCCTGCTTTTTTTATAGGTAAAAGGCCCGCTGTCGCCCAGCAGGGAGGCTACCAGTCCGAAACGGATATGAGGAGTTTTTTCCTCATTGCGTGCCAGCCAGCTAATGGAACCTATGGTGCCGGGAATGAACAAAAAGCGGTAGGAATACCGGTTTTTCAGGCGGGAAACATAGCTGGCTAGAGCCGTTACTACAGCCATACCAGAGAGGTTGTCATTGCAAAGGGAAGGATGGCAAATATGGGTGCTGATGAGTACTTCTTCCTCGCACTGCCCGGGTAGATAGTACTCTCCATAAGTGAGGTGCCCTGCTTCCAGGCTGGAGTCGATCAACACTTCATATTTTGCCAGGGGATCTGTTGCCAGCTCATCATATTGCTGCTGACTGAGACAAAACCCCCAGTTTTCCTGATAATAGGAGGTGCGGTAAGGCACCAGGGCGGGTTTTTCGGGCTCGGTAAACAAATGGGGTTTCAGCGCTTCAAAGGTAAACGTACCCGCCACCGGAATGCTGTAATTGAGTACGTGCAAATTCAACTTTCTGAAATCCACCACCCGTTCTCCCGCTTCATTTTTGATGTATGCATCGCGTATGTTCCACTCCCGTGGAATGGTCCAGTCAAATACTTGCGTACCACTGGGCACTTCATGCACTTCCAGTGGCAGGTATTCCCTGAGAATGGCCAGGCTTTGGCGCAGGCCGTTGCCGGTGATGCTCCTGCATATCGGATAGAGGCGCTCAATCAGCGCATACATGTCGCTGCCCGATTGGAGTAAAGAAGAAGCCGTGTATTGGGTAGTCCAGGACATAGGGCATTAAGCTAAGGTAAATAAATGCGTACTTAGGAATGAGTAGCCATCAGGCTTTCCAGGGTGGGGTAGTTTTGGTCCCGCTTGGAGATGACCTGCACAGGCCCAGGCAGCTCTATGCCTATTTCGGGATCATCCCAGCGGAAGCCCCTGGCACTTTCCGGGTGGTAGAATTCCGTCATCATATAAGCTACCTGAGCCTGAGGGGTGAGGGTGAAAAAGCCATGTGCAAAGCCCTTGGGAATGTAAAGCATGTGGCGGTTTTCGGCAGAAAGGGTTACAGAAACCCATTGCTTGTACTGAGAAGAATGGGGCCGCACATCCACAATGATGTCCAGTATGGCCCCCTGGGTACAGCTTACAATCTTATCCTCCTCATGCGGGGCTGCCTGAAAGTGCATACCCCGAAAGGTTCCGGCATGCTCGTTGTAGGAAATACTGGCCTGAACAATGCGATGGTTCAGACCGGCGGCAGCCAGTTCGTTTACACAGAAGGTGCGGGCAAAGAAGCCCCGGTGGTCTGAGTGTTTTTCCGGCTCAATCAAATAAGCGTCTTTCAGGAGGGTTGGCTGAAATTTCATAGCACACATTTTCGAAGGTAAAAGGCCTCGGCATAGCGCTGAGGAGCAGCAGACTCAAGACCCCTGAGGCGCATGAGCGAAAGAAAGGTCTCCCGGTCAAACCAGTGCTTGCCTGCCTGGCTGGGAAAGGCATCCAGCAGAATGCTGATTTTGCGCTCTACGACCTCCGGCTCCAGTTGCACAAACAAATTGGGTTGAGCCAGGTCGCCATCGTATTTGGGAATTTCATACTCCAGTATGAGGTGATTCCTGAAGGTGTTCCAGCACAGATCTGAAAGCAGGCGGTGGTCCTGGTGCCGGTCGTGCCGGTAATGGGTAAATACGATATCGGGTGAAAAGCCGGCTTTGATGGCTTCAAAATCACTTTTGATGTCGTAAGCCGAGAAATTGAGGAAAGCATCCCGGTAAGACTTGATCTCTACCTCACAGTGGTCAATGCCCTTAAGGAACTGGGCGGCACTGTTGCGGGCTTCGACTGCCCGCGCCTCATTGGAGGCAAAAACCACCCAGCGCAGACCCGCAATGGGGTAGCGCCTGAAAAGTGTTAATAGGGTGCCACCGCACCCTATTTCAATGTCATCACAATGTGCACCTATGCACAAAATATGAAGTCCGCGTTCTAATCCATCCAGTCTGAATGGAATCATATCGTTTGCTCGTTGGAAAAGTTGGGAATTTTGTCTTCTTCCTTTTGCCACACCTGCCAGGGCGTATAGCCTGAATTGTACATATCATCCAGACGCATTTTGTCCTTAAAGGTGTCCATGGGTGCCCAGAAACCCGAATACTTGTAGGCAGCCAGCAATTCTGCTGCAATCAGGCGCTGAAATGGCTGCTCCACCAGCTCATCTCCAGGCTCCATAAAATCAAAAATCTCCTTCCGCAGAATGAAGTACCCTCCATTGATGCGAAAATCGGTTTTGGTAACGGTGGAAATGTCATACACCATGCCATTGTCGTGCATATTGACCACGTGGAAACTGTAGCTGGGCTTGACCGCCAGAAAACTGGCCACAGCCCCCTTTTGGTGAAAGTCGTCCAGCATGGCAGGCAGGTGCAGGTCCGAAACGATGTCGGTATAGTTGGCCAAAAATATATCCTCGCCTTCCAGAAAGGGCTTTACCGCCATCAGCCGCTGGCCAATGTTGGCGTGCATGCCCGTATCTACAAAGGTGATGTGCCAGTCGTGTATATCGCTGTTGAGCAGCTTGATGTCCTTGCCACCATTGGTGTAAACAAAGTCATTGGAGAGCGACTCATCATAATTCAAAAAGTATTCTTTGAACATGTCGGCCTTGTATCCCAGGCATAAAATGAAATCCTTGTGCCCGAAATGGGCATAGTACTTCATGGTGTGCCAGATAATGGGACGATAGCCGATCGGGACCATGGGCTTTGGAATTTTATCAGAGAAATCTCGAAGACGTGTGCCTAATCCTCCACAGAATAATACAACCTTCATAAAGTTAAGATTTGTTAATTACCAAATTGAATAAATAAATAAGCAAAATATAAGTTAATGCTTCAATGGGTAAATTAAGTGAAAATCTTACATGTTTTAACTTTAAATTGCAAATGGTAAAAAAACGGAGGTGAATGGAATAT
>RFHT01000029.1 GCA_003696835.1 Bacteroidota bacterium | reverse complement strand
TAAGGCTTTCATGCAGCAGGGTTTGGTATGCCGGTACAAATTTACCCTTTATTCCAACGATTATGAAATGAAATGGTTGGGGGATGCGGGCCTTCCGACACCGGGCTTTGGCCCCCCTAAGGGCCTGAATATGGGCATGACCTCAGCCCGGCCGCGCTTCCAGTAGTTTTCTGATGAGCACAATCTGTCCCAGGTGGTAATAGGCATGCTCGATGGTGCCAAGTATATTGCGCAGGTAATTGCCGTATTTGGCCTCCACAAAATCCGCCTGCAGCTGTTCGTCGGGCATGCGCTCCACCAGCCGGGCAAATGTTTCTGCATCCTGCCAAAACTGCTCCAGCAGGGCTTCCCAATCACTTTGGGAGGTGATGGGCGGCAGCTCAAAGCTGTACTTGTCGCGTATATCCAGGGGGCCGCCCTGCAGTACCCTCACCAGACCGGCCACGTAGTAATGCAGGTGAAAGGCCAGGGCGGCGATGGTATTGAGCGAGCCCATCTGGGCGGTGGCCTGTTGCCAGCTCACTGCCGAAAGCTGGTCTTTGAGGTTGGTGCCGGCTATCCATGTTCCGTCCAGGTAAGCTTCTCTGAACTGCCGGGCGATTTGTGGGGCGAGCTTCATAGGTACATCTTGTTATTTACTCACACTTGCAGTGAACAAGGTAAGTAAGCATCGGGAGATTTGCCAACAACAAGAGGATTTTACTTCCCCGCCTGCTGCCCGGATTTATCCGTAAAAAATACAGGTTTTACTGTTAGCATCACCCAGCTCCAGTACGAAGCAGCCTCCTTATTTCCTCCTTTGAGTACCTCCATAGAAGCAGTGCCAAACATTTGGGAATAGCCTGCACTCAGGCTGAGGTGCTGATCAATGGTATAACTCCAGTACAAATCAACCTCCGTCCCCAGGCCATTGCTCATGGCCTGCTGGGGGTTGGCGGGGTCGCCCAAGTCGGCCGCAGTGGCAAAATAGTGGAGGTCAAGGCCTCCCATGTGCTGTTTGCCTTTGAGGCGAAATTTGGCGTAGAAATCCTGCAGGCCCACATTGTTGGCGTGATTACCCACATAAAAATAATCCATGAGGCCGTTGAACTTGTGGTTGGTACCATAGAGGGGGAAAAACGAGCGGTTTTTGTCATCCGTTGGGCTGAGCTGGTCTGTACCCGACAGCCTTTCATAGCCCAGTATGAGGGTGCTGCTGCCGGAGGGTTTGTAGGTGAGTTCGGCCATAAGGTCGTGGGCAGCCAGGTCATTTCCCTGAGCATTTTTTCCGGTCTGGTAATAAAATGCCAGTTGGCCACCCAGTTTTTCCCCTTCATATACCAGGCGTGGGCCTAAAGTCTGGCTGTAGTTGATACGCACTTCACCTGGCCCGTTGACCTGCTGTATGCCATTGTTGAGCAGCAAAAAGCTGAGCTTAAAGTGGGTTTGCTGGTGGTTGATCCAGATAAACTGCATGTTTTTATACCCGGGGTTGAGTGCATACACGGGGTTGGTTGGGGAGGTACTGCTGGTATTGTGTGCAATGCCCACATGCAGATTGAGCTTACCTGTTAGTTTAAAAACGGCCAGGTCGTGGCTACGTGCCTGCTGGGCCCAGCCTACACTGCCCAGTATGCGCTCGTCATCATAGCTCAGCTCCTGTCTGCCGAGCTTGAGCGATATATTTTCATTAAAAAAGAGCTCGGCCCAGGCTTCATGCAGGGCAGAGAAATTGTCAGACTTAGCCAGTTGGGGCGTGCTTCCCCAGGTGCGCACGTCCTGCAGCACCAGTTTGGTTTTGAATTTTTTTGCCTGGTAATCCACATTCAGGCGGGTACGTTGTTCAATAAACACAATCACATCCTGTCCTTTATCGGCCAGGCTAAAAACGCCGTGGTTGGCCTCGGCCCGTGGCCTGAATTCTCCACTGAGGCTTAGCTGGGCCACAGCCTGGGGGACAACAAAACAGAACACCACACCAAACAGAAAGATCGTATGCTTTTTCATGCTGTATGTTTATTTGGTTGATATCGCAATGTGCCCGATTCAATGGCCAGGGCCACTTTTACCAGGGCAGTGAAGATGAAAGCTCCCATGGCCCAAATGCCAATGGTAACAGCTATTTCTACCCAAGAGGGCGTATATTCGGCTATTTCTCCCCAGGGCCCGGGCACAAAGCCGGGAATGATGAGCCCCATGCCTTTTTCAATCCAAATACCCAGAAACAACAAAGCGCAGGCCAGGGCCAGGGTTTTGAAGTTGTTGCGGACAAAGTGCAGGGTGAGCATAGTAGTGGCCAGGAGGTTGAGGCTGATGGCAGTCCATATCCAGGGCACCAGGGAGTCGTGGCCTTCCAGCCCAAAAAACAGATAGAACGCACTCTGGCTGTGGTGGGTAGGGGCATAAAATTCTTTAAACAGCTCCGAAATGAGCATGATGATGTTGACCTGGGCAGCTACGGTAGCTACCAGGGCCAATTTGCGCACCACCGTTTCACCTATGGGGAAGGAGGAGAATTTTCGTATGTAAATGAGTATGAGAATAATGAGCGCAGGCCCAGCGGCAAATGCAGAGGCCAAAAAACGCGGCCCCAGCAGGGAGGAGTTCCAGAATGGCCGTGCGGGCAAGCCTGCATACAGGAAGGCCGTTACCATGTGAATGCCCACCGCCCAGAAAACCGAAATAAATACCCCGGGGATGTACACCTTATCAATGGGCTCTTTTCCCTGGTAGTGCCTGATAAGGATATAAAGTGGAATGGTGATATTGAGAAATAAGTAGCCGTTGAGTACAATCACATCCCAGGCCAGCATGGAAGAAGGCCAGTTGAAAAGGCCCAGGCCGGGAATCAGGTGCCAGGCCCTGGCAGGCCCGCCCAGATCGACCACCACAAAGGCCAGACACATCAGCAGGGCAGCTACAGCCAGGCCTTCCCCCACCAGCACCGCTTGTTTGAAGTCCACATCCTTGAGCACATAGGTGGGCAACACCAGCATCACGGCCGCTGCTGCCACGCCTACCAGAAAGGTAAAGTTGGAAATGTACAACCCCCAACTGATGCGGTCGCTCATGCCAGTTACAATCAGCCCATTTTCTATCTGAACAGCGTATGCAAAGGCTGCCAGCAGCATGAGAAAGGTCAGCACAGCCATCCAAACGTGGTAGGCGCGCGTGCCCTGAGTGGCCACGTCCAGGCTGTCTCTTACAAAGCGGAAAAATATCTTTAGATTTTTCATGTCCTAATCCATAAAATACCAGAACTTAGGCTCTGTACCCAGGTCTTCTTTTAGCCTGAATACCTTTTTGTTGGCCAACACCCAGCGGATTTGGCTGTTGGGGTCGAGCAGGTTGCCAAAAATGCGTGCACCCGTGGGGCAAGCCTCTACGCAGGCGGGATTTTTGCCTTTACGCGTGCGCTGAATGCAAAAGGTGCACTTCTCCATCACGCCCTGCTTGCGCAGGCGGTTACCCAGGTAGTGCTGGTCTTTGTTTACTTCTTCCTCCGGCACATGGGGTTCCTTCCAGTTGAACCGTCGCCCATCATAAGGACATGCAGCCATGCAGTAGCGGCACCCTATGCACCAGTCGTAATCCACCACTACAATGCCGTCTTCTTCTTTCCAGGTGGCTTTTACCGGGCATACATCCACACAGGGCGGGTTTTCGCAATGATAACACTGCGTCCCCATGTAAAAATGGCCCGTAGCCGGTACCTCGTGGAAAAAATCGTCCTCTGCCTGTTCAAAGTTGATTTGGCCATTTTTGTGCTCGTGTATGCGGATGTACTGCATCTGGGTGTCCCGGTCCTGGTTATTTTCCTGCACACAGGCATTCACACAGTCCATGTATCCCCTGCATTTGGAGATGTTGAAGGCATAGCCGTAGAGCACGCTCTGCACCGGGCCCTTGGTATCCATGTTAATGTGTTTGCCCGTGCGTAGTTCGTACATGCGCGTCAGGCGGTCAACGGTTTGCTGCTTTTCTTCGTCGGTCATCAGGCGGTAGTTTTTCTTAAAAAACTCCTCCCATTTCAGCTGGGCCTTTTCCCGGCTTTCGCTGTCGGCCGTGATGCTGCAGGCTGTTTGCAGCAGCCCCGCCCCTGCCAGCAGGCCAGTGGTGAGCTGCCGGAAAGCCGTTCGCCTGTCCATGGACTTTTGCATGGTGGCCTCATAGCCATTTTGTTGGGTGCAACTGCAGCTCTCAGCCTTGCAAGTCTGCTGTTGAGGCGCAGGGGTAGATTTTTTGGAGAATAATTTTTTCAAAAACATAATTCGCAGGGTTATTCCAGGGATTGGTTAATAAGTTTTACTGTGTTTAATCTGGAAGGCCAGCGTTTTTCCAGGGCCGGTTTATGGGGGTTGTGGCAGCCCACGCAGGTTTGGCGCAGGCTGGGCGTAACCCATCCGCCCAGCGCTTTGCCATGCGCTCCTCCCTGCCAGTCCTTGTACTGGCTGGTGTGGCACTGGCCACATAGCTGGTAGCTCATGTCGTAAGGCAGGGGCCGGGCCTTCAGGGTCTGAAGCTGATCCAGGTCCTGTGTAGGATGGCAGGTATTGCAGTCCATGATGTGCTCGCCTGCATGTTGTAGCAAAATATCCCAGTGAGCCTTTTTTTTGTCTGGACTTTTTTCTTTGCGTAGTTGGCTCAGGGGCCGGTCATGACAATTGGAGCAGGGATAGCTGTTGAGTTGGTGCAGGCGGCGGGGGGTATAAAAGGATGGCACGCCCTGAGGCAGGCCCGCTACTTCAATGGCCGCAAGGCTGTCCAGGAAGTGATACAGGCTGCTGTCGTAAGCAATGGTATCAACAGGCAGTTGCTGTATGTGATGCAGCAGGCTGTGAGCCCCGGCATGTTCAGCCTCATGCCGGGCACAGCCCAGCATGCCTGCCAGCAGAACCCAAAGCGCAACACTGTGCAAGTAAACGGAATGCCTGTACATAATCAGTTTGTTTTGGATTTGAGCCAATGATGAATTTGGGTGAGCTGTTCCTCGCCCAGAGGAGTTGGCTGGTGAGCTTCGGGCAGTACGCCCGGGTTCAGTGGCCGTTGAAAATGTTCATTACCTTGTGCCGATACATGACATTGGCGGCAATTGATGCGCTCAGGGTGAGATACCCGTATCTCTTTTGGAGCAGCGGGCCCTGCGTGGCAGGCCAGGCAGTTTTCGCGCATGTGCAGTCCGTGTGGAATGACCGGAGGCGCGCCCGGCAAGGCAGCCTGATGCAGGGGAGGAGGCGCGATCTTTTCCCAGTCGATGGGTTTAAACAACTCCCTGCTTGTTTGAGGTACATGGCATTGCCGGCAGCTCAGCAGTTGGGGGTGAGGCGTAACCGGGGCAAAAGCCTGAAAGCGGGGTACGTAGCCTCCATGCTCGTGGCATTGCAGGCAGGTTTTGCCGCCTATTCCCTGCTCCGAGAGCAGGGGGTGAGGAATAGTTGGCGGAGCCCCCGGATAGGCCCTTCTTTGGTAGTATTCGGCCAGGGAGGTTTCTCCTTCAGGCATGTTGCTGTAGTCCAGGGCATAGGCGGAGCGCTCGAATACGCCGCTTTCTACAGGAATGCTGGCTGCATCTTCGAGCAGTTCGGGGCTGAGCCCGGCTTCTTGCCTGGCGCTCACTACTGCTTTGCTTATGAGGCCAATTATGGCAAGCATGAGCAGGGTGCAGCATGAAATGATGAATAATCTGGATTTCATGGCGACAGGGGGTTAGACTTTTTCAACTCTGACGGCGCATTTTTTGTAGTCGGGCTGTTTGGATATGGGACAAAAAGCATCCAGGGTCAACTCGTTAATGAGCAGTGCTTCGTCGAAAAAGGGTACAAAAACCTGCCCTTTGGGTGGGCGCCCACGCTGATCGATGGCAGCGGGCAGCACAATCTCACCCCGCCTGGAAATAAGGCGCACCTTTTCCCCATGACGTATATTGAGGGCTTCTGCATCGGCGGGGTGAAGCTCTACGTAGGCTCCGGGTACAGCCTGGTGCAGCACGGGAATGCGCCGGGTCATGGAGCCGGTATGCCAGTGCTCCAGCACCCTGCCGGTATTGAGCCAGAAGGGGTATTCCTGGTCGGGCTGCTCAGGCGGCGCTTCATAAGGCCGGGCCCATATCCAGGCTTTTCCGTCGGGCTTTCCATAAAAATCCCAGCTGTCGCCCTTGCATGCCGGGTCGTATTGGGCATGGTAGCGCCAACGGGTTTCTTTGCCTGCTACGAAGGGCCACATTACTCCCGGGCGCTGCCTGAGCAATTCGTATGGAGCCATGCCGTGCTTTTTACCTTCATGAAAGCGGCCGTATTCCTTCCATATTTCTTCAATATGGTTTTCCTTTTTCCAGGGAAAGAGTTTTTCATACCCCATCCTGTGTGCTACTTCTATGAGTTGCCAGGCGTCGCTCATGGCTTCTCCCGGAGGGTCGAGCAGTTGTTCGAAATGCTGGGTTCGCCTTTCGGAATTGCCAAACATCCCCTCTCGCTCAATCCACATGGCAGAAGGCAAAATGACATCTGCAATATCGGTAGTAGGCGTGGGGTAAACATCCGAAACCACAATAAAACGGTCTTCTTTCAGGGTCGCATTGCGGTAGCGGTTGAGTTTGGGAATGGTCACCATGGGGTTGGTTACCTGTATCCACATAAACCGAATATCGCCCCGGTCAAGTGCCCTGAACATTTCCATCGTATGGTAGGTGGGTTTGGAGGGGATGTTTTCCACGGGCACCTGCCAGATGTCAGCAGCCAGCTTGCGGGCTTCTTCGGAAGTAACCACTCCGTGGGGCAGTTTGTGGGTAAGTGTGCCTACTTCGCGCACAGTGCCGCAGGCACTGGGCTGGCCCGTAAGGGAGAAAGGACTGTTGCCCGGAGTGGAAATTTTGCCCGTAAGCAGGTGAATATTGTACACCAGGTTGTTGATCCAGGTGCCCCTGGTGTGCTGGTTCATACCCATGCACCAAAATGACGTCACCTTGTTGTTGGGGTTGCCGTAAAGCCAGGCCAGGTACTTAATGTCTTTGGCCGATACGCCCGTAAGTGCTTCAATGGCTTCGGGCCTGTAGTCCCGCAGGG